>JAUYOW010000067.1 GCA_030697825.1 Gemmatimonadales bacterium
GCGGCCGCCGGCGCCAGCGCCACCCACGGCGCGATCACCAAAGCGTCCCGTCCCGCGGCGATCATGTTGCCCCACGAGGCCGCCGGCGGCTGGACCCCAAGGCCGAGGAACGAAAGCCCCGCCTCGAGCATGATGGCGTTGCCGACGCCGAGCGCCGCAGCCACCAGCGCCGGAGTCAGCGCGTGCGGCAGCACGTGCCGGGCCAGCACCCGCGCCGGCGGAACGCCCAGCGCGCGCGCCGCCTCCACGAACGGCCGCCGGCGCACCGACCGCACCTCGGCGCGCACCAGCCTCGTCACCGTCATCCAGCCGGTGAGGCCGAGCGCCGCGATGGTGATCGTGAGGCCCGGCTGGAAGAGCGCGACCAGCAACAGGAGGAAAGGCACCCGCGGGATCGCGAGCGCCGCATCCGTCAGCGCCATGATGGCACGATCCACCGCGCCGCCGGCATAGCCCGCGACCGCTCCCAACAACACGCCGATGCCGAGCGACGCCATCGCCGCCAGCACGCCCACGGCCAGGGAGATCCGCGCGCCCAGGAGCAGCCGCGCGAGAAGGTCGCGCCCGAAGCGGTCGGTGCCCAGCAGGTGCAGCGCGCCGTCGGGCGTCCGGGCGAGCGGCGACAGGAACCGCCGCGCCACCACCTCGCGCATCTCGATCGTCTGATGGCCGAAGACCAACGGGCCGATCGCGGCGGCCAGGGCGATCACGACGATCACCAGTCCGCCAACCAGCGCCCGACGGTCGCGGCCCAGCGCCCCGAGCCGGTGCGCCCCCGTCACGATTCGCCCCGCACCCGCGGGTCGGCCAGCGCCGCCAAGCCGTCGGCGAGCAGGTTCCCCACCACGACCAGCGTCGCGAAGACCGCGGTCGCCGCCATCACCACCGGATAGTCGCGCGACAGCACCGCCTGCACCGTGACCCGGCCCATCCCCGGCCACGCGAAGATCGTCTCGACGAATACCACGCCCGAGAAGAGCGCCGGCAGCTGAAGCCCGATCAGCACGATCACCGGCACCAGCGCGTTCCGGAGGGCATGGTGCAGCACGACGGTGCGCTCGGTGAGACCCTTCGCCCGGGCGGCGCGCACGAAAGGCTGACGCAGCGCCTCGACCATCGAACCGCGCACGAACCGCGCCGCGCCCGCCGCGCCGACCACCGCGAGGGTCAGCGCCGGCAGGACGAGGTGCCGCACCCGGTCCGCGAGCCGCGCGCCAGGGTCGAGGAACTCCGCGCCCACGCTCTCGGCGCCGATGGCAGGGAAGCGGAGCACCGCCGGCCAGCCCCAGAGCACCGCGCCGTACGCGAAGACGAGGACGAGGCCGAGCGCGAGCACGTAGGAGGGAAGTGCGTAGAGGGCGGTCGTCACCGCCGTGATCGCAGCGTCGAGGCGCGAGCGCCGGCGCGCCGCCTGCACCGCGCCCAGCGCGATGCCGGCCAGATAGCTCAGCAGGAGCGAAAGGCCGGTGAGGACCAGCGTCGGGCCGAGCGCGTCACCCAGGACGCGCGCGACCGGCCGTTGCTGCGCGATGCTCGTGCCCCAGTCGCCCGTAGGGAATCGCACCAGCCACTCGGCGTACTGCACCGGGATCGGGCGGTCGAGGCCGAACGCATGTCGGGCGGCTTGCTCCGCCGCCGGGTCGGCGGTGGGGCCGAGGAACAGACGCACCGGATCGCCCGGCGCGAGGTGCAGGCCCACGAAGCTGAGCGTCAGCACCAGGAACAGGGTCGGCACGGCGAGCACGAGGCGCTTCAGCAAGGACGCGCGCATCGCCGCCAATCTCGCGCCCGGCGCCTCATTTCTCTAGTTTCCCCCGTCGTGCGAAGGATCCCGCTTCTGTCCGTGCTCGCCCTCGCGGCCTGCGGTCCGGTCTCGCCGCCCGGGACCGTGTTCTACGCGTCGGGTGCGGACCTCCAGTCCATCAATCCGCTGATCACGACCCATCCGCTCGCCAAACAGGTGCAGCGCTACGCGCTCTTCACGACGCTGGCGCGCTACGACACGGCGCTCGTTCCGGAGCCTTACCTCGCCGAGCGGTGGTCGTGGACCGCGGACCGGCACGCGCTGGACCTCACGCTGCGTCGCGACGTGCGCTGGCACGACGGCGCGGCGACGACGAGCGCGGACGTGGCGTTCACCTTGGACGCCGCGCGCGACCCCGCGACCGGTTACCCGCGCTCCGGCGACCTCGCCTGCGTGACCGGCGTCGCCGCGCCCGACTCGTTCACCGTCCGCGTCAGCTTTTGCCGAGCGCAGGAGCGTTTCCCGGATGTGCTGACCGATCTCGCCATTTTACCGGAGCATCTCCTCGGCACGACCACGCACCGCGCGCTACGCACCTCTTCCTTCAACGAAGAACCCGTCGGCAACGGCCCGTTCCGTTTCGTCTCGCACCAGCCGGGACGCCGCTGGGTCTTTGCGGCGAACCCCGACTTCCCGCGCGCCCTCGGCGGTCCGCCCCGATTTCAGCGGCTGGTAGTCGTCGTCGTGGACGAGGCGACGACCAAACTCGCGGGCCTCGTCACCGGAGAGCTCGACTTCGCCGGCATCCTGCCGATGCACGCCGGCCTGGTCCGCCGGACCCGGGGCCTCGACGCGCTCGACTATCCCATCCTCCTCACCTACGCACTGGTGTGGAACACGAGCCGGCCGCCATTCGACGACGTGCGGCTCCGGCGCGCGCTTACCATGGCACTGGACCGGGAGCAGCTGGTTCGAGCCTACCTCTACGGTTTCGGTGAAGTCGCGGACGGCCCGGTGCCGCCGTCGCACCCGCTGGCCGTGGCCGTACCGCGCGTACCCTTCGACCGCGGGGTCGCGGCCGTGCGGCTCGATTCGCTCGGCTGGCGTCTCGGGCCCGACGGGGTGCGCGCGCGCCAGGGCAGGAGGCTCGCGTTCACCCTGAACACCGTGGGATCCGCGGATAACGTCCTCGAGCAGATGATCCAGGCCGACCTCGCCGCGGTCGGCGTGGAGGTCCGCATCCGGCAGCTCGAGCTGGGCGCGTTCCTCGCCGCTGCCCAGGGCGGCGCACGCGATTATGATGCGCTGGTGACCGGCATCTCCGGCGACCTCGCCCTCGGCTATCTCGGCTCGCTCTTCGACTCGCGCCGGATGAGCGGCCCGCTTCAGTACGCGCAGTACCGGAGCGATGCCGTGGACCGCGCGCTCGACGCCGGAGATTTCGCCGAAGTGCAGCGGCTCGCAGCTCGCGACGTTCCCGTGACCTTCCTTTATCACGCGCGCGGCGTGCAGGGCGCGCGGCGGCGAGTGGGCGGTGTGACGATGGACCTGCGCGGCGAGCTGGCGACGCTGGCCCGCTGGAGGATCGAGGTGGCCACGAGATGATCGCCCGGGCGCGGGCACCGATGCGCATCGATCTCGCCGGCGGATGGACCGACGTGCCGCCGTACGTGGCGCGCCAGGGAGGCGCGGTAGTCAACGTGGCGATCAGTCTCTACGCGCATGCGTTCGTCAGGCCGCAGCGGGACGGCGTCCGCTTGAGCGCGCTGGAACACGGCGCCGTCGTGACGGCGCGCCGCGCCGATGAGCTGCGCCCCGACGGCGAGCTGGCGCTGCTCAAGGCGGCGGCCCGGCGGTACGCGCCCCCCGGCGGATTCGAGCTGGTGACCCGTAGTGACGCCCCCGCGGGCTCGGGCCTCGGTGGCTCGGGCGCGCTCGGCGTGGCGCTCGTCGCGGCGCTCACCGCGGCGCGGGGAGAGCGGCGCATGCCGGCCGAGCTGGCGCAGTCGGCGCACCAGGTGGAGGTGCACGACGCCGGGGTGCGCGGCGGGAAGCAGGACCAGTACATCGCGGCGCTGGGCGGCGTGCAGTACATGGAGTTCGGCGATCCGGAGGTCTCGTCCACCCGGCTCGAGGTCCCGTTCGCATGCCTCAAGGAGCTGGAGCAGCACCTCGTGCTCTGCTTCACCGGCTCGCCGCGTTCGTCCGATGCGACGCACGGCGCGGTCTGGGAGCGCATCGAGCGCGGCGACGTCGAGGTGCTGCGCGCTCTCGACGGCATCAAGGAGTGCGCGAAGCGGATGCGCGACGCGCTGGTGCTGGGCGACGTGGGCAAGGTGGGCGAGCTGCTGGCGGAGAACTGGCGGCACCAGCAGGCGCTCGCCCCCGGCATGCAGACCGAGACGATGCGGGCGCTCGAGCAGGCGGCCGCGACCGCGGGCGCGGAGGCCGCGAAGGCGTGCGGGGCGGGCGCCGGCGGGTGCCTGGTGTTCCTCGCGAGGCCCGGTCGCGATTTCGCCGTCGCGGAGGCGTTGCGGGCGGCCGGTGGCACGGTGCTGCCGTTCACGTTCGATGGGGCGGGGGTCGTAGCGTGGGAGGCGGGGGAACGATGAGTCTGTTGATAGGAGCGAAAGACCTGGAACGGCGGAGCGGGGAGATCGCCGGGTCGGCGGACCTTGCGGCGGCCCGCCGGCGTCTGCGCGATGGTCTCGCCGGGTTCCTCGAGCGGCCGCTCTACGTGCCGGAGGCTAAGGCGCTGCTGTCCCGCTGGGGCAGTCTCTGCCAGGACGAGGGCGCGGAGCTGGGGTTCGACCCGGCGTCGCCGCACGCGCAGCGCTGCACCACCTGCGGCCGCATCTGGTCCACCGAACAGGCGCATCGCTGGTGGGTCTACTGGTACCAGCTCTGGCTCGCCGAGCGCATCTGGCACTGCGCGTTGCTCTCGGGGCTCGGCGACGACGCCCGCGCGGAGTCACGAGCGCTCGAAGCGCTGGAGGCGCTCGTCGCGCGCTACGAGAAGTATCCCAACGCCGACAACGTCCTCGGCCCGGGCCGTCCCTTTTTTTCGACCTACCTCGAGTCCATCTGGGTGCTGCACCTCGCGGCCTCGGCTTCGCTCCTCGAAGGTCGCAGCCGGATTCCGACCACCCTCGCCCGCGACCTGCGCGACCGGTTGTTCGCGCCGAGCGCCGCGATCATCGCCGACTTCGACGAAGGCCGGTCCAACCGCCAGGTCTGGAATTCCGCGGCGCTCTTCGCGCTCGGCCGGGTCCTGGGCGACGAGGTGATGTCGCGGACCGCGGCGCACGGTCCGTCGGGCATCCTCTCCTCGCTCGACGGCGGCCTCCTTGCCGACGGGCTCTGGTACGAGGGCGAGAACTACCACTGGTTCGCGCTGCGAGGCCTGGCCTGGGGCGCCGAGATGCTGCGTGCCGCCGGCGACCTGGACTTGTGGTCCGACGCGGGCCGTCACGGCGCGAAGTTCCGCGCGGCGTTCCGCGCGCCGGTGCTCACGGCGCTGCCGGACTTCACTTTTCCCGCGCGGCGGGACTCCAAGTTCGGGGTGTCGCTCAGGCAGAGGAGAATGGCTGAGTTGTGGGAGCTCGCGCTGGCGCGCACGCCCCCCGGTGGGCCAACGCGCGACGCGGACCAGCTGGCGTCGTTGCTCGCGCATGTTTACGACCAGGCCCTGGCGCCCCGCGACGGCGCCGAGGGCGAGGTCACCGAGGTCGAGCGCGCGGAGCCGGCGGCCGGGATACGCCGGGACAGGCTCGGATGGAAGGCCTTGCTCTGGATGGCGCCGGAGCTGCCGGCGGCGGCCCCCGACGAATGGAAGCCCGCCACGGTGCACCTCGAGGCAACGGGCCTCGCCATCTTCCGAGGCAACGGCGACGCGCGCTACGTGAGCCTCGACTACGGCGAGCCGGGCGGCGGGCACGGCCATCCCGACCGGCTCAACCTCACGGTGCACGCGAACGGGATCCCGTGGCTGGTGGACTTCGGCACCGGCTCCTACGTCTCGCCGGACCTCGCGTGGTACCGCGCCACCGCGGCCCACAACGCGCCGCTGCTCGACGGCTTGTCGCAGGCGGTGGCGCACGGCGAGTGCCTCGCTTTCGACCAGCTGGTTGACTTCGGCTGGGTGTGCGCGCAACTGCCCGACGGCACGGCGTACGACGGTGCGACGATCCAGCGCACCCTCGTCGTCACACCGTGGTACGTGCTCGACGTGGTGCAGATGGGCAGCGAGGCCGGAGAGCGGACGCTCGCGCTCCCGTGGCACGGACTGGGTCGCGTCCGCGCCGACGAGCACGGCATGGTCTTCGAGCGGCCTGAAGGAACGCTGCGCGTGCTCCTCTCCGGTCGTCAGCCGATACAGATCCAGATGTCCAAGGCGCCCGGACCTCCGGCCGGAACGTCGGGCGGCACGGCGTCCGACCTGGAGTTCCCGGTGGTCGTGAGCACGGGGGAGGAGGTCACGCTGGTCGCGTGTGTGGACCTGTCCGGGGAGGGGCTGGAGGTCGAGTGCGTTGAGACCGATTACTTCGTGCGCCTCACCGGCGATCGGGTGCACACCCATCGGCCGACGGAGACGGGATGGGTGATCGAGCTCGGGCACGGTGATCCGATCGAGCTGGGCGGGCTGCGCGAGGCGGTGGAGAGCGACGCGCCGGCGCCCGAACGGGCCGCCGGGCCGGCCGGCAGCGCGGCGCCGCAACCCGCGTACGCCGCGACCTGCCATCGCGTCGAGGAGCCGCCCGCGCTCGACGGCACGCTCGACGGGTTCCTCATCGAGCCTCCGCTCGCGCTCGACCAGCCACACCAGTTCCGGCGCGCCGAGGACGGGTGGGCCGGCCCGGACGATTTCTCGGCGCGCGCGTACCTTGCGACCGATGGCGGCCGGGTCTACCTCGGCGTGGACGTCGCGGCGCCCGACCCGCTCTTCCGTCCGAGGGACGCGGCGGACCCGGAGCTGGACAACGAGAACCCGGACGCCCACAGCGACGGGTTCCAGGTCTACCTCGAGACGACGATGTTCTACGGTTGGCTCGTCGTGCCCGATGCCGATGATCGGTCGCGCATCCGGGTCAGAGCGGTGCGCGGAACGGACGCCGAAGTCGAAATGGTGGTGGAGGGGGCGTGGATGCCGACGGCACGCGGCTATCGGGCGACGTTGGCGATCGAGCTCCCGGAGGAAGAGTTGGACGAATTCGGGTTCGACCTGTACGTGAACCGCGCCCGCCCAGGTCGCGAGCGTCGGGTGGGTCAAATGGTGTGGTCGGGAGCGCGTGGGACACGACTCTATCTTGCGGGCGACCGTCCGATGCCGGGACCGCTGCCACGCGTGAGGGTGCAGTGAGGCGGTGCGCAGTAGGGTGCAGACGCCACCGACGCCGCAGTGGTTGGCAGGTGACGGTGTCCAGTGGGTGACTGGGCGCTTCGAGCTGCGGACGCGGTGGCGGGGTTCACTTCCACCCGCTCGAAGGGACCCGACGCGCTGTTCGGGGGTCCAGGTGGGCCGACGCACATGGTGCGATCCGAAGGCGCGCGCGGGTGGGCGGCGGACGGCCGCGTGCTCCTCGACTGGACGATGGCGTTGGGCGCGGTCGGACTGGGCTACGGGCATCCCGCGGTGGTCGAGGCGGTAGCGCGCGCGGCGCGTGACGGTGGCGTCGGACCGTTGCCGCCGGTGCTCGAGGTCGAGATCGCGGAGCGGCTGTGCTCGGCGTATCCCGGTGCCGAGCAGGCGCGCTTCCTGAAGACGGGCGCCGAGGCGGTGCAGGCAGCCGTGCGTATCGCGCGGGTCGCCACGGGCCGAGAGCGCGTCGTGTACTGCGGCTATCACGGCTGGCTCGACGGACCCACCGCGGGCTCCGGTGTGCCGGCGGCGGTCGCGCGACTCTGGACCTCGGTTCCTTTCGACGACGTCGCCGCGCTGGAGCGGGAGAGCACCGGCGATGATCCGCCCGCCGCGATCGTACTGGAGCCGGTGATCGAATACGCGCCGTCCCTGGCCTGGCTCGAGGCCGCGCGAGCGCTGGCGACGGAGCGACGCATCGTGCTGGTGTTCGACGAGGTCAAGACGGCGTTTCGCCTCGCGAAGGGCGGCGCCGCCGAACGCTGGGGCGTGCAGCCCGATCTTGCGGTGCTCGGCAAGGCGCTGGCGAACGGTTTCCCGCTGGCGGCGGTTGTGGGCCGCGCGGACCTCATGGCGCGTTTCCGCGAAACGTGGGTATCCTCGACCCTCGCCACCGAATCCGTTTCGCTGGCCGCGGCCGGTGCGGTGCTGGACGTGTGGGAGCGGGAGGACGTGGCGGGACACCTGGCGCGTATCGGCACGATGATGATGGAAGGATTGAGAAGGGGAGCGGGAAGCGGGGAGCGGGACCTTCTGGGCCTCCCCGAGATGTGGTTGCTGCGCTTCAGGGATGCGGAACGGGAGCGGCGGTTCCTGCTCGGGTGCGTCGAGCGCGGGGTACTCCTGAAGCGCGGCGCGTACAACTTCCCGAGCCTGGCTCATGGAGAGAACGAGGTGAAGGCGACGCTGGACGCGATTCGCGGCGCGGTGGCGGAGGTGAGCGCATGAGTGGCGCGCGGGCGAAGTCCTCGCCGCTGGTGGACGTGCACGTCCACTTCCTACACGACCGCTGCGGCCGCGCTGACTGGGAGGCCCTGAACGCGCGCCGCCTCGAGGTCGGCGAGCGCATGGGGATCACGACGCATGTCGCCTCGATCCTCGGGACCTGGGGCCACACCTCGCCCACCTACTTCCCTTCGCCGGACGACGTGGCGTACGGCAACGGCGCGATGGCCCGCCTGATGGAGGCGCATCCCGACCGCATCCGGGGCTACGTCACCGTGAACCCCAACTTCACCGACCACGCGCTAAGCCAGATCGAGAGGTGGCTCGACACGGGCATGATCGGCGTGAAGCTGGCCGCGAGCCGCCGTGCTTCAGACCCGCTGCTCGATCCTATCGCCGAGCTGGCCGCGGACCGGCGCGCCCCCGTGCTCCAACACATCTGGCAGCATCGGCGCGGCGAGGTGTCGAACCAGGAGATCTCCGACGCGCTGGACCTGCTGCAGCTGGCCGACCGTCATCCGAAGACCCAGTTCATCCTGGCGCACCTCGGCGGGGGAGGGGATTGGACGCATTCGGTGCGGGCACTCGTCGGCGTCACGAACATCTGGGTGGATCTGTCGGGGAGCGGTGTGGACCGGGGGATGCTCGAGCTGTGCCTGGAGTGCCTGGGCGTTTCACGCCTGTTGTGGGGGACCGACCTCACCATGGAGACGGGTTTGGCGAAGTTGCGCGCGCTCGAGGCGATGGGGTTGGCGAGGGAGGATATGGAGAGTGTGCGGTGGAGGAATGCTGAACGCCTATTTGGGGAGAAGGTGATTGGGGGAGTAAGGGGAGTAAGGGGAGTAAGGGGAGTAAGGGGAGTAAAGGGAGTAAGGGGAGAGAGGGGAGACAAGTGAGTGCGCTGGTAGACCACAACGCGATGATCGGGGCGTATCCGTTCCGCGCGCTGCCGGAGCCGACGCCGGCGCGGCTGCTCGCCGACATGGACCGGCTCGGCATCGCGCGGGCGTGGGTGGGGCACCTGCCGAGTCTCTGGTACCGCGACGTCGCGGCGGGGAACGACGAGCTGTTCGCAGCCCTCGCGCAGCATCGCGGCCGCCTGTTTCCGGTCCCCGCGATCAACCCTGTCCATCCGGGATGGGACCGCGAAGTGACGCGCGCCAGGAAGGAAGGGTGCCCCGCGGTGCGCACCTATCCGGCGCACTACGGCTTCGACGCGGGCGGTGACGCGATGCGGGACCTCGCATCGGCGTGCGCGGAGGCCGGACTGGAGCTGGTCCTCACGATGCGGATCGAGGACGGACGCCAGCGGCACCCGCTCGACGTGGCGCGCGACCTCATCGGCGCGGACGTGCGCGCCACGGTGCGCGCGCACCCGAGGGTGAAGCTGCTCGTCACCTGCGCGGACCGCGGCGTGGTGGAGGAAGTGCACTTCGGCTCGACGCCGCCGGAGTCGGCGCGCATCAGGTGGGACGTGAGCTGGATCTGGGGCCCGCCGGAGGATCACCTCGCGCACCTCTACCGTACGGTGGGCCGGGAACGCTTCGTCCTCGGCACCCACTTCCCGTTCCGGCTGCCCGAGGCGGCGCTGGCGAGGCTCGAGCTCTCCGGGTGAGCACGCCGCGGTCAATGTGCTCGAAACCCGAGTCGGCGTCTCGGAAATGAAACAACCCTCGTGACGCGCATCACCTGATGACCGTACGCTCTGCCCGCGAACCGCCGCACAACGACGGACATGTGATTGGGTCACGCCGCCGCGCGTGATTCGTCGCACTGCGACGACCCTCCCCGGCGGCTAGATTGTTCAGACTTCAAGCAACATCTGGGCGCCGCCCGGGTGTCGCCGAACGTGGACCAGGTGTCCACACACATTAGACGGAGGTCAGATGAAGCTCCAAGCGAAGCGGATGGTGTTGGCGGGAATGCTCGTGACCATCGGGACCGTTGCCGCGTGCAGCGACTCCACCAGCCCGGCGGCCAGCGGGCAGACCGTGGGCCTGTCGTTCTCCGGCGTGAAGCCGCCGGGTGTGGGCGGGGCGATGTCGGTCGGCGGCGTGCTCGCCGACTCGATGACCCTGACCGACGGCACGAACACGCTCGTCATCACTAGTGTCGAGGTCCTGCTGCGCGAGATCGAGCTGAAGCGCGCGAACACGGCGGACTGCGATTCCACGGCGAACAGCGACGCCTGCGAGGAGTTCGAGGTGGGCGCGACCCTGGTGACCGTGCCGCTCGCGGCGGGAGCCGCCACAGAGGTCACGGTGGCGATCGACTCGGGTACCTACACGGAGATCGAGTTCGACATCCACAAGCTCGGCGGCGACGCCGTTGACAACGCCTTCCTGGCCGCCAACCCGACGTGGCCGGCGAACACGAGTATCCGCGTGACCGGGTCGTACAATGGGACGGCCTTCACGTTCACGACGTCGCTCGACATCGAACAGGAGATCCAGTTCGTGCCGCCGCTGGTGATTGACGCGACCGGCTCGGCCACCAACGTGACCATCCGACTCGACGTCTCGACGTGGTTCCGCAACGGCGTGGGCGGGCCGCTGGTAGGCCCCGCCACGGCCAACCAGGGGGGAGCGAACCAAAGCCTGGTCGAGAACAACATCAAAAACTCGATCAAGGGGTTCGAAGATTCGGACAAGGACGGCGACGAGAGCGACGGCTAGCGCCGCCGCGTAGGCCCTCATAGCTTGCGGGCGCGCGTCCTCTTTCGGGACGCGCGCTTCGCTTTTTCCGGTCAGAGAGCCCTAGCCACGCCCCGGCCCGCTTGGCGCCGCCGGCCGGTGCCCTGTACCTTCCGCGCCCATGATTGCCGGCGCGCTGCGCGTGCCCGCTTCCCGAGCCAATGCTTTCCGCTTGGCTGGTACCAGCGGTCTGGTCCTCTTCCTCGAGCTGGCGTTCATCCGGTACGTGGCGGCCGAGGTCAAGTTCTTCTCGTACTACACGAACTTCGTAATCCTCGGCGCCTTCCTCGGCAGCGGGATCGGGCTGCTCGCGTGGCGACGGCTGCGCCACCTCGCGTCGGCGTGGCCGGCCTTCGCGGTCGCGCTGTTCGCCGCCGTGTCATTGCTCCGGGACGTGACGGTGAAAGTCCCGCGCGGTGAGTTTCTGTGGGGCATCTATGGCCAGCCCTCGCCGACGGCGGTGGCGCTGGGGCTCGCGCCCACCGTGCTCCTGGTCTTCACGGTGCTGGCGGCCGTCTTCGTCCCGCTCGGCGCGCGCCTGGGTCGCCTCTTCGGCGAGTTCCGGCCGCTGACCGCGTACAGCCTGGACATCGGCGGGGCGCTCACTGGCGTCGCCGTCTTCGCCCTGATGAGCCGGGTCAGCCTGCCGCCCGTCGTGTGGTTCGGTGCGGCGTTCGCCGCCGAGTTTCTGCTGGGCGGGTCCGGGTGGCGGGGGCGCCTCGGAGCGTTGGCCGCGGCGGGCTTTGGCCTCGGCGTCGTGCTGGCTGGCGCCCGCCCCGACGAGCGCTGGTCGCCGTACTACCGGATCGACGTGTACCCGGGCCCGGAGCCGGGCTACGAAATCGTCAACGTCAACGGCTCGCTGCACCAGTTCATCGTCGATTTCGCCGACAGCAGCCGCAGCCCGACGGTGCGCCGCGTGCTGCACGACTACCGGCTGCCCTATGACTTCGTCGAGCGCCTCGACACGGTGCTCGTCGTCGGGGCGGGGACGGGCAACGACATCGCGCTACTGCTCGCCATGGGGGCGAAGGCAATCGACGCCGTCGAGATCGACCCCGCGATCCTGACGCTCGGCCGCGCGCGCCACCGCGCCAGCCCGTACGCGGACCCGCGGGTGCGCGTGTTCGTCGACGACGCCAGGGCGTTCCTTCGAAAGACGCGGCGGCACTACTCGCTGATCGTCTTCGGTACGTTGGACAGCCAGACATTGCTGTCGGGGCTCTCGTCGCTGCGCCTCGACAACTACGTCTACACCATGGAGGCAATGCAGGACGCCCGCGCGCGCCTGGAGCCCGGCGGCCGCTTGATCATGTACCAGATGGCCGGCTTCCGCTACATCGCCGCTCGGGTGTACCAGAACCTGTACTGGGCGTTCGGGGCACCGGCGCTGGCGATCCGTATCGAGCCGCCTGTTCTGTTCAACACGGTCTTCGTGGGGGGAATGCCGCGCGAGCACATCGCGGATTACAGGGTACCCAGCTGGCTGCTTGGTGAGACTCGCCTGCCCACCGACAACTGGCCGTACCTCTACCTCCGGCACCCGTCGGTCCCGGGCCACTACCTCTGGGCACTCGGCGGGGTGCTGGCCCTCGCGCTGGTGGGTGTGGCTGGCGCCGTCGGCGGGTGGCGCGGCGCGGGCAGCTTCGACGCGACGATGTTCTGCTTCGGGGCCGGCTTCCTGCTCCTGGAGACCAAGAGCGTCACCGAGATGGCGCTGTTGTTCGGCTCCACGTGGACGGTGAACGTGCTGGTATTCGCGTCGATCCTGTCAGTGGTCCTGGCGGCCAATGTCGCCGTGGCGCGAGGGTTCAGGCCTCAGCCGCGGGTCCTCTTCGCCGGACTGCTCGCCGCGCTGGCGCTCGGCGCTGTCCTCCCTGTGCGCTCGCTCGCCGGCCTGGGGCTGGTCGCCCAGTGGACGCTGGGGAGCCTGGTGGTGGCGCTCCCGATCCTCTTCGCCGCGCTGTTGTTCCCGCGGTTCTTCGCCCTGCGCCCCGACCCCGCCAGGGCCTTGGGCTGGAACGTCCTCGGGGCCATCGTGGGCGGGGTGCTGGAATACGGGTCCATGGTCGCCGGTATCAAGGTGCTCTACCTGCTGGCTGCGCTGACGTACGCGCTCGCGATCGTCGCGTCGCGGCGCGAAGGCGGGCGCGCGGCGGTGGCCGCCTGAGTACGATGGCGTCGACCGGCCTCACCGCCCGCCCTCGGGTAGCTCGCGCACACGCCTCCCCGGCACCGGGGGTGCGCGTCCGCGTTGGGAGGGTGCCTCGCGCGTGCTGTTCGCCGAACTGACGTTCCCCGGCTGGGACCCCGTCGCGCTGCACCTGGGTCCGGTGCAGGTCCGCTGGTACGGGCTCGGATACCTCGGCGGCTTCCTCCTCGGCGGGCTCGTACTCGACAAGCTCGCCCGCGACCGGTTCATCGCCCTAACCAAGAGCCACGTCAGCGACCTCATCGGCTGGCTGGTCGCCGGCGTGCTGCTCGGCGGGCGCATTGGTTACGCGCTCTTCTACGAACAGCGGTTGCTGACGCACCCCCTCGAGCTGCTGCGGATCTGGGAGGGCGGCCTCTCGTTCCACGGCGGGCTGCTCGGAGTGGTCGTGAGCTCGGCGCTCTTCGCGCGGCGCCGGGCCCACTCGTGGCGGCGTCTCGCCGACGCGCTCTGCCTCGCCGTCCCCTTCGGCATCTTCCTGGTGCGCTGCGCGAACTTCGTGAACGGGGAGCTGTACGGAAGGGTCGTGTCCGGGGCCGTTCCCTGGGCGATGCGCTTCCCGACCGATCCCGTTGCCCTCGTCCTCTCGCCCGAGCTGGCGGCCGCGGGCTCGCTCCATTGGTACGATGCCTACGCCGCCCTGCGCGCGGGCGGCGGATGGGCGGCGCTCGCCTCAGACGTGCCGTTGCGGCACCCGTCGCAGTTGTACGAGGCGTTGCTCGAGGGGGTGCTGATCGGCATGGTCCTGTGGTCGATCTATCGGTGGCGCCGCGCCTGGACTCGGCGGCCCGGCGCCGTCACGGCCGTGTTCCTCTTCCTCTATGCGGCGGCCCGGTTCGCGGCCGAGTTCACTCGCCAGCCCGACGCGCAGTTCGCCAGCGCATCGAATCCGATGGGGCTCGTCCTTGGCCCGTTCTCGATGGGCCAGGTGCTCAGCCTCTTCGTCGCGCTGGGAGGCGCGCTGGTGCTCGGGTGGCCACGGCCCGTGGAACCCGCGACGCCGACTCCTCCGCCCTTGTGATTGCCCTGTGCCGCGGCTAGAATTTTGCGGCTCCCCTGATCAACTGCGTCGCATGCACCAACCTCTCTGCGTAGGGATTGGATGAAGCGTACTACAGCCATCATCGCCGGCGGGACGCTGCTCGGGATCGGGGCCGCTCTTGCCGGCGTTTCGATGGCCGGGGGTCAGGGCTCCCAGCAGACTGCGACACCAGCGCCGGGCTGGAGTTTCCCGCTCCTGCCCACTCACGGCAGCGGCTATTCCAGTCTCGACAGCGCGCAACCCGGCGGGCCCTGGCCGACGCTGCCCGGCCGGCTCCGCGGGCCGGAGCAGCCCCTCTTCTACCGCCACGACGTTCACGCCGGACAGTATCGCATCCCCTGCCTCTATTGCCACAACAACGCCGCCAACTCCTGGACGGCGAACATCCCGACGGTGAGCACCTGCATGGGGTGCCACCTCGTGATGTCCGCGCCCGACACCGCCGGCAACCCGAACGCCGACATCGCCAAGCTGCGCGACTTCGCCGGGCGCGGCGAACCGATACCGTGGGTGCGCGTCAACAAGATCGCCGAGCACGCGCACTTCCCGCACATGCGTCACGTCAACGCCGGGCTGGCCTGCCAGTCCTGTCACGGTAACATCCAGCAGATGCCGCGGGTCTTCGCGGCCCAGAACGTGAACCAGATGGGGTGGTGCACGAACTGTCACATGCGGCGCGGCATCACGCGGGACTGTACGACATGCCACTTCTAGGCCTTGGGGAGCGGTACCCGGGGGAGCGGTACCCATCCGTGCGGACGGCGGTCGCGGTGCGCTTCCAGCGCCACCCAGCGGCTCCCAAGGTACCGCTCCCCAAGGTACCGCTCCCTCTTCACCCAAAGGTACCGCTCCCCGCTCCCCGCTCCCTCTCCGTTCACACTCCGACGCGCGGCCGCGATGAAGCGTAGACGTTTCCTCCAAGTCGCCGGCGTGACGGGCGCCGGTCTCGCGGCCGGCTGCGGATCCGAAAGCCCGGACCACTTGCTGCCGTATCTGGTCCCGTCCGACGACCTCATCCCGGGCATCGCGACCGTATACGCCAGCACCTGCCGGGAGTGTCCGGCGGGGTGCGGCATCCGCGTCAAGACGCGCGAGGGACGCGCGATAAAGGTAGAGGGCAACCCGAAGCATCCGGTGAACCGCGGCCGGCTCTGCTCGCGCGGTCACGCCGCGCTCCAGGGGTTGTACGACCCCGACCGCATCACCCAGCCGAGGAAACACGAAGGGAACGTCTGGCGGCGGATCACTTGGGACCAGGCGATCGCCGACCTCGCTTCGGCGCTGGGCGCCGCGGCCACTTCCGGCACCGACCGCGTGGCGTTGGTCACCGGCGCCGAGAGCGGCACGCTCGACCGGTTCTACGACACCTTCCTCGCGGCGTTCCGTTCCACCCGCCGCCTGCGCCACGAAGCGTTCGCCTTCGAGCCGCTGCGCGAGGCCAACCGCCTGACCTTCGGCCTCGCGTCGGTCCCGCAGTACGACTTCGCGGGGGCGCGCTACATCCTCTCGTTCGGCGCCGACTTCCTGGAGACGTGGCTGTCGCCGGTGGAGTTCGCGCGCGGCTTCGCCGAGTCGCACGGCTACCACGAAGGACGGATGGCGAAGTTCGTCGCGGTGGAGCCGCGGCGGGGGATGACCGGCTTCAGCGCCGACGAGTGGGTCGCCCCGAAGCCGGGCACCGAGGGCCTGCTCGCGCTCGGCATCGCCTATTCGATGATGCGGCAGGGCAAGTCCCGCGTGACCGGCGTGGACGCCGACCGTCTCCGCGCGATACTCGCGCGGTTCGAGCCTCGCACCGTTGCCGAAGCGACCGGCGTCGAGGAAACGGTGATCGAGCGTCTCGCCCTTGAGTTCGGCGACGCGCAGCCTTCCCTCGCCGTGGCCGGCGGAGTCGCCAACCAGCACCGCGCCGCCACGCAGACCGCGGTCGCCGTCAACGTCCTCAACTACTTGGCCGGCAACCTGGGACGCACGGTGCGTTTCCAGGCGTCATCGCCGTGGGAGCGGGTCTCGCGTTACTCGGACATGCGCGCCCTCATCGCCGCGATGAACGCCGGCGCCGTGGACGTGGCCCTGGTGCACGGCTCCAACCCCGCGTTCACGCTGCCGGCCTCGGCCGGCTTCGCGGAGGCGTTCGCGAAGGTGCGTCTCAAGGTGGCGTTCGCGAGCCACCCGGATGAGACAGCGGAGCTGGCGGACATCATCCTGCCCGACCACACGCCGTTGGAGCAGTGGGGCGCCCTGGAGCCGATGCCCGGCGTCAGGAGCCTGGTGCAGCCGGTGATGACACCGGTGCACGACACCAGGCAGGCCGCCGACGTGCTGCTCGCCGTGGCGCAGCAGGCCGGCCGGAACGTCGCACCCCCCGGCGCCACGACCGCGCGCGACCTCGTCGCGGCCGGCATCGCGCCCCGGACGTTCGACGGGATGCTCGCCGCCGGCGGCGGGTTCGCGGAATCCGCCCCGAAGCCGGTGCGCCTCGCCATGGACTTCGCGCGCCTCTCGTGGGCTCTCCCGACGTTCGACGGTCCGGCGGACGGGCCGGTGCTGCTCGTGGTGCCCTCCGCCGCGCTCTACGATGGCCGCGGCGCCAACAAGGGCTGGCTCCAGGAGCTGCCCGACC
This sequence comes from Gemmatimonadales bacterium, assembly GCA_030697825.1. Classification (NCBI taxonomy): domain Bacteria; kingdom Pseudomonadati; phylum Gemmatimonadota; class Gemmatimonadia; order Gemmatimonadales; species Gemmatimonadales bacterium. The sequence continues at coordinate 16,898 of JAUYOW010000067.1, forward strand.
CGACGACCAAGATCGCCTGGCAGACGTGGGTGGAATTGCATCCGGAGACGGCGAAGGACCTCGGCGTGCGCAACGGCGACGTCGTCACCGTCTCGTCCGGGGCGCGGCAGGTGGAAGCGGTCGTTTACGTCTTCCCCGGAGTGCGCCGGGACGTGGTCGCCATGCCGATCGGCCAGGGCCACACGGCGTACGGCCGGCTCGCGAAGGACCGTGGCGCCAGTCCGCTCGCCCTGCTCGCGGCCGACGCGACCGACCAGTCGGGCGCACTCGCCTTCTGCCAGACCCGCGTCACCCTGACGAAGACCGGTGAGCGGCGGCCCCTCGCCACCACTGAGGGCAGCGCGCGGCAGCACGACCGCGGCATCGCGCGCACGGTGACCTTCGGAGCGCTCGCGGCCGGCCACGCCGGAGAGCACGGGCACGAGGCGATCACCGAGGCGGAGCAGGCCGCCATCGACACGGCGGCGGCGTCGCAGTCGCTGCGCACGAATCTCGGCGTTTACGGCAAGGACAACCCGAAGTGGGAGATGACCATCGACCTCTCCCGTTGCACCGGCTGCTCCGCCTGCGTCACGGCGTGCTACGCGGAGAACAACATCCCGGTGGTGGGGGAGTCGCAGGTGGTGAGGAGTCGCGAGATGGCGTGGATCCGCCTCGAGCGCTACTACGACGGGTTCGAGGGCGGCCAGACCGACCTTCCCACCGGCACCGATTTCGAGGTGCGGCAGGTCCCGATGCTGTGCCAGCAGTGCGCCAACGCGCCCTGCGAGCCGGTCTGCCCGGTGTACGCGGCGTACCACACTCCCGACGGGCTCAACGGCCAGGTCTACAACCGCTGCGTCGGCACCCGCTACTGCGCCAACAACTGCCCCTACAAGGTCCGCTACTTCAACTGGTGGGACTACGGCAATCCGGTGAGCGAGCAGTACTCGTTCCCGGGAGCGCTGAGCTGGCAGCTCAACCCGGACGTAACGGTCCGCACCAAGGGCGTGATGGAGAAGTGCACCTTCTGCGTGCAGCGCATCCGCTTCGCGCAGAACGACGCCCGGGTGAGCGGCCGCACCCTTCGGGATGGCGACATCACCACCGCCTGCCAGCAGACCTGCCCGGCCGGCGCGATCATCTTTGGGGACGCGCACGACCCGAACAGCCGCGTGAGCCGAAAGAAGCAGGACGAGCGCGGGTACCACGTCTTCGAGCAGCTCAACACGAAACCGGGGATCACCTACTTGAGTCGCGTCATCCACGCGGAGGAGGCGTAAGCCATGACAGCCTCCGCCCCCGCGCTGCACGGCACGCCCGCCGCCGAGCCCACGTACGCCGACGTGAACCGGGACGTCATCCGGACGATCGAGCCGCCGGGCCGGGGCTGGTTCATGGCGATGGGCGTGATCCTCAGCGGCCTGGCGTTCGGCGCGTTCTGCTGGATGCGCCAGATAAGGCTGGGCCTCGGCGTCACCGGGTACACGCCGCCCATCTTCTGGGGCACCTACATCACCACGTTCGTCTTCTGGGTTGGCATCGCGCACTCGGGCACGCTGATCAGCGCGATCCTCTTCCTGTTCCGATCGGGGTGGCGGAGCGCGGTGTACCGCGCCGCCGAGGCCATGACCGTGTTCGCGGTCTTGACCGCGGGCTTGTTCCCGGTGCTCCACCTCGGGCGGGCCTGGTTCGCGTACTGGGTCTTCCCGTACCCGAACACCCGCGGCCTCTGGGCGAACTTCAAGTCGCCGCTGGTGTGGGATGTCTTCGCCATCTCGACGTACCTCACCGTGTCGGCCACGTTCCTGTTCATGGGACTCATCCCCGACATCGCGGCGATCCGTGACCAGTCGGTCGGGTGGCGGCGGAAGCTCTACGGTGTGCTGTCGTTCGGGTGGCGCAACTCGGACCGCGAATGGCAGCACTTCATGCGGATGTACCTGTTCCTCGCCGCGCTCTCCACTCCGCTGGTGCTATCGGTGCACAGCGTGGTGTCGTGGGACTTCGCGATGGCCATCGTGCCGGGCTGGCACGCCACGATCTTCGCGCCGTACTTCGTGGCGGGCGCCATCTTCTCCGGCTGCGGCATGGTCATCACCATCCTGGTGCCGCTCCGCAAGGCGTTCAGCCTCGAGCGGTATCTCCAGGTCCGGCACTTCGAGAACCTCGCCAAGCTTTGCCTGCTGACCTCGATGATCATCTCCTACGCCTACGGCACCGAGTACTTCGTCGCCTGGTACAGCGGGAACGCGATCGAGCGCGAGACGTTCTACCACCGGGCGTTCGGGGCGTACTGGTGGGCCACCTGGACGATGATCACCTGCAACGCCTTCATCCCGCAGCTGCTCTGGTTCAAGAAGATCCGGACCAGCATCCCGACGCTGTTCGTCATCTCGATCTTCATCAACATCGGGATGTGGTTCGAGCGCTTCGTCATCATCGTCTCGAGCCTTGCCCACGAGTTCGAGCCGTGGCAGTGGGCGTACTACATACCGAACTGGAACGAGATGGGCATCCTGATCGGCAGCTTCTGCTGGTTCTCGATGTGGTTCATGCTGTTCATCAAGTTCTTCCCGTCGATGGCCATCTGCGAGATCAAGGAGTCCTTGCCGCCGCCGGGCCGGAAGCACGCGCGAGGGGGGCACTGATGGCCACGCTTCCGGTGTCTGTCACGCGCCCCGGCGTCGTGGGCGTCTTCGGCACCCTCGACGGATGCCTGCTCGCCTTGCGCGAGCTCAAGGCCCACGGCTACGCGGGCCTCACCGTGTACTCGCCGGTGCCGAACCACGAGCTCGACGACGTGCTCGCGAAGAAGGAGAGCCCGGTCCGCGTGTTCACGCTGGTGGGCGGGCTCACCGGTTGCGCGCTCGGGTTCGCCTACGCGATATCGACGTCGTTGGACTGGGAGCTGGTCACCGGCGGCAAGCCGATCGTGTCCCTCCCGCCGTTCGTGATCATCGGCTTCGAGTGCACCATCCTGTTCGGCGCGCTGGTCACCGTCGCCGGCATGTTCATCAACGCGCAGCTGCCCAAGCTGCGCATGGCGGCGGGATACGATCCGCGCTTCAGCAACGACAAGTTCGGCATCGTGGCCTTCGGCGGGCCGGCGCAGGTCGCTACCGCCGAGGAGATCATGCGCGCCGCGGGCGCCGAAGAGGTGAACGATGTCTGAGCCGGCGCACCGCCGCATAGCCGCACCGACGAACCGGCCGGCCCGACGCGCGCTCGCGGCCGCGGTGCTTGCCGTCGCCGCTGTAGGTTGCACTACGCTCGACAACGCGGTGGGCAAGATTCCGTGGTTCACCACCATGCGTGACCAGGCGGTGACGAGGCCGTTCGAGGCGCTCCCCGGCGAGGCGGCGCCGCGCGGGGTACCGCCCGGCTCCGTGCCGGTGACCGGGCACGAGGACTCGCTCGACCTGTTGACCGACCTGCATGAGGTCGCCAACCCCGCCGCGCGGACCGAGGCGTCGCTGACGCGCGGCGGCCGTATCTACGACACCTACTGCACCGTTTGCCACGGTGCCCAGGGCGGCGGCGACGGCCCGGTGGCGGGGAAGATGGGCTACGTCCCGCCGCTCGTCACCGACATGACGAAGCAGCGGACCGACGGCTACATCTACGCGGTCATCCGCCAGGGCCGAGGTATCATGCCGCGGTACGGGGACAAGATCCGCGGTGCCGACCGCTGGCACGTCGTGAACTACGTCCGGCAGCTACAGGGGGCGGCAAACAGTGGGCCGTAGAGTTGCAGAGTTGCAGAGTTGCAGCGGTGGACAGGTGCCGGTGGGCAGGAGCGGAGCGTGACCGACCACTCGCGGCGCGACGCGGTCCTGCGCAAGCTGGATCGGCCCCTGCCTGGTTGGGTGAAGCCGCTGCTACTGGCGTCCACGGCCGTCGGCGCGCTCACGTTCATCCTGCTGGCGCTCGGCGCCGACTCGGCGAGGGCTTGGCGCGCCTACCACATCAACTGGCTCTACTGGACCGGGCTCGCGCAGGCCGGCCTCCTGTTCAGCGCCGTGGTCAAGGTGGCCAAGGGGCGGTGGAGCTACCCCATCCGCCGCATCGCCGAGGCTTCGGCGGCGTTCCTGCCGGTCTCGTTCGCGCTGTTCCTGGTGCTCTGGATAGGCCGGGCCCAGATCTTCCCGTGGATCGCCGCGCCGATCACCGAGCCGCACGTGAAGGCCTTCTGGCTCCGCGACGGCTTCATGTTCGGCCGCGACATCGCGGCCCTGCTGGTGCTCTACGGGCTCGACTTCTGGTTCCTCTACCACTCGCTGAGGCCCGACGCGGCGCTGCTCCAGGCGGGCGCTCCCGAAAGAGTCAAGCAGCTCTACGCGTGGCTGGCGAAGGGCTTCGACCAGCCCGGCCGCGGAGCCGACTTCTCCGAGGAGCGGCAGAACTACATCGCCCCAGGGCTCATCTTCGCGTACGCGGTCGTGATGAGCCTGCTCGCGTTCGACCTGATCATGTCGCTGGCGCCGCACTGGATCTCGAACCTCCTCGGCGGCTTCTTCTTCATGGGAGCCTGGCTGACAGGGCTGATGTCGCTCGGGCTGCTCACGATGTTCTGGCGTCGGCACCTCCAGCTCGAAGACCTGATTACCACCACAACGCTCCACGACCTCGGCAAGCTGTGCTTCGGATTCACGGTCTTCTGGGCGTACCTCTTCTTCTCGCAGTTCCTGGTGATCTGGTATGGCAACATGCCGGAGGAGACGAGCTTCCTGTTCCTCCGCATGGCGTCGCCCACCTGGCGCAACATCTCGACGCTGATGGTCGTGATGGTCTTCCTGATCCCGTTCTGGGGCCTGATCGGCGCGAAACCGAAGCAGACGCCGGCGGTCTTCGCCACCTTCGCCACCATCTCGCTGTGCGGCGTCTGGATCGACCGCTACGTCCTGACGGTGCCGTCCATCGTGCCGAGCGCTCCGAAGCTGCCGCTGGGCTGGCAGGAGCTGCTGGTCACGGTCGGGTTCTTCGGATTGTGGGGTCTGGCGTACGCGTGGTTCGCGGACCGGTTCCCGATCGTGAGTCCTACGTATCTGGAGCGGGGGGAGCGGCGGAAGCATGCGCATGCGTCGTTCTGAAGAAAGGCGGCAGGTAGGCCGTTAGCCGGTGGCCGTTGGAAGCTAGCCGTTAGTCATTGGCTCCACAGGGTACTGCTCGCCTACGGCCTCCGGACCGGCCGCCGACCCGGCCGGGCGGGGAGCCGTACGGTGACGGTCGCTGTGCCGCTCATCTGCCCTACCGTCGCCCGGATCGTCGCGGTCCCGCCGGCTAGCCCCATCACCAGCCCCGCCGCCGTCACCTGTGCCACCGCGGTGTCGCTGCTAGTCCAGGTTGCCGGCTGCGGCAGGGTCATCGGAGCGCCGCCGGAGTCGCGCGCGGTGGCGACGAGCTGGCGCGTGGCGCCGGCCTGGTCGATGGTGATCGTGTGGGGCGCGACCGTTACCCCCGCGAGAATCGGTGCGGGCAGCAGCACGTTGTCGTACCACCCGTCGAAGTCGGTGCCGACTCCTCCCAGAGAGACCTGGATGATGGAGTCGGCGCGGGGCAGGGCCTCGCGGATCACGAACCGCTGGTTCCGCAGCCACTGGTTGGCCGGGGCGTCGCTACGCGCCACGATCACGACGTTGCCGAGATTCTGGCTGCGCCCGCCGTCGTCGTTGAAGGCGTACCAGACCTCGGACTCGGTCTGGTTGTTGTTGCGCACGCGGACCCGCACCGTGGCAGGGAAGGCCGCGCAGTTGAGGCCGCAGCCGTCCGGCACGCCGCTCGCACCCACCTTGACGTCGAACTGGATCGCCGTCGTGGGCGTGACGCGGGCCGGCAGCGGAAGGGAGATCCCCGCCGTTCCCACGACGCCGCGCGAGCCGCTCCTGGCCACGTGTGCCTCGCCGCCCGCGACCTCGAGCCGAACGCCCGCGCCGGCGCTGTCGGTGGTCCACGCCGGGCCGCCGCTGTAGTTGCCGTCCTCGAAGTCTTCGCGCAGCGCCGCGATCGTCACGGATGCGACTTCTCTCGTCCCGCGGAGGATCGTGCCCGCGTCACCCGATGCGTACACCGACCCGTCCGCCCTCGCCGCCACGCTCCACAGCGTCTGCGTGCTCCCGCTCGTCATCGGGCTCCACGATGACCCGTTGAAGCGCAGGACGGCGCCACCGGCGCCGACCGCGTACGCGTCGGTCGCCGACGTGCCGGCGACGCCGAGGAGGCTTTGGGTCGTCACGCCCGGCATGGCGCCCCACGCGCCGCCGCTGAGGCGCACTACCGTCCCGCCGTCCCCCACCGCTAGGACGTTGGTGGCCGACGTGCCCCAGACCGCCTCCAGCAACTGGGTGGTTCCGCTGGGCATTGCCCGCGCCGCCGTGCCGTCGATCCGGAGGATCGTCCCGCCCGTGCCCACCGCGAAGACGTCGTTGCACGAGGCGCCCCACACGCTCCAGAGGTCCTGCGTCGTGCCGGACGGGATCGGGCGCCATCTCGAGCCGTCGAACTTGACGACCAGACCGCGCCGGCCGACGCCGTACACGCATGTGGCTTCCGTGCCCCACAACTCGTAGATCGCCTCGCCGGCATCTCCGGTGCGCACCGGGGTCCACGCGCGCCCGTCGAACCGCAGCACCGTCCCGCTCTCGCCCGCCGCGAAGACGTCCGTTGCCGACGCGCCCCAGACGCTCCACAGCGGCAGGCTCGAGCCGCTCGACATCGGCGTCCAGGTCGTCCCGTCCGTGGAGCGCAGGATCGTGCCGCGCTCGCCCACCGCGAAGAGGTCTCCGGAGGGAGCGGCCCAGACCCGCTCGAGGCGCACGGGCGACGGGATGCGCTGCGCCGTCCACGCGCTGACCGGGGCCGCCGTGCGCCCCGCCACCTGTGCCGCCGGCCGCGTGAGGACCGGCACCGCAGCGACGCTCGTCCGGCCCGCGGCGGCGCCGAGCTGCGACGACGCGTTGTCGCCCCAGCAGTAGACCACGCCTTCGGCGGTCGCGCCGCAGGTGTGCGCCGTCGCCGCCGCTAGCGCCGCGAAAGTGAGGCCGCCCACCACCAGCACCGGACGTTGGCTGTCGGCCGTCTGCCCGTTGCCGAGTTGGGCCGAGCGGTTCGCGCCCCAGCAGTAGGTCGCGCCGCTCGTGGTGATGCCGCAAGTGTGTGACTCGCCAGCCTGGAGGCTCTGGAACACCAACCCGTCGGTTACCGCGACCGGCCTCGGGCTCGACGGCGTCGCGCCGGCTCCGAGCTGCCCGCTCGCGTTCGAGCCCCAGCAGTGCGCCGCGCCCTCGCGCGTGAGTCCGCACGTGTGGCTCGCGCCGGCGGTGAGCGCCTTGAACACAACTCCGCCGATGACAGCGGCCGGGGCGCCGGCGTTCGCCGTGGTGCCGGTGCCCAACTCGCCGGCGGTGTTCGATCCCCAGCACCAGGCTGCGCCGGCCGCGGTGAGCGCGCAGGTGTGGGAGCCGCCTGCCACGATGGAACGGAAGGTGACGCCGGCCGGCAGCGCCGCCGCAAACGGCACGTTGCGGCCGGTGGCGGCGCGGTTGCCGAGCTGTCCGGCGCCGTGGGCGCCCCAGCACGACACGGCCCCCGCGGGTGTGAGACCACAGCTGTGCGATGCGCCGACCGCGATGGCCTGGAAGGCTTGGGGGCCGGAGACCTGCACCGGCGACGCGCTGCCGGCCGTCTGCCCGTTGCCGAGCTGCCCGGATGCGTTGGTCCCCCAGCAGAACGCGGTCCCAGTGCGGGTCAGCCCGCAGGCGTGCGACGGTCCGATGCTCACGGTCACGAAGAGCTGGCCGGCCACGAGCGCGGGCGTGCCTATGATGTCGGTGATTCCCGCGCCGAGGAGGCCGGCGGCGTTGGAGCCCCAGCAGAACGTCGCTCCGCTCGGGGAGGCCGAGCAGGTCGTCGCGCCGCCGGCGCTCAAACTTGGACCGCCCACGGTGCCCGCGGGGGCCACCGGCGTCGTGGCCGTCACGGCCGGGCCGGGGGGCGAGAGCCGCACCCGCACGATGGTCGTGACGCCGGGCAGGACCTCACGCGCGAAGCGCACCGACCGGTAGCCGTCGGCGTTCACGCGGACGGTGTGGATGCCGGCGGCGAGCGTCATCCGTTCGTCGGGCAGCACCGTGGCCGTGGTGTCGATCACGGCGAGGAAGTTCACGGTGCCGCGCTGGACCCTGAGCGCCCCGCGGCCGGGCGATGTCTCACCGGTGAATTGGTAGGTGGTCTCGACCAGACTGTCGTCGGGCACGGCACGGATCGCGGCGCGCGCCGCCAGGATGGCGGAGGTCACGCGCGGCGTGAAGTTGTTCGAGTCCACGGGGAAGCCGGGCGCCACGCGGTTGGCCCAGCGGAGCCAGAGTCCCGACAGCGTGTCGCGTTGGAGCTCGAGGAGGGCGTCCGTCAGCTTGTGGACCCCGCTGATCCAAACGGTGTCGCGCGGGCCCGCCGCGGGGTCGAGCCCGACGGCGAGAAGGTGCGCGGCGCTGGCGAAATCGGCGCGGTCGTAGGCGGCGTGGCCGGCCCGAAGGGAATCACGCGCGCGCTGGGCGCGCAGGTTCCTCGCTTGAGTGAGGAGGAGAAGACCGAGAATGAGGACTGCGGGCAGCGCGCGCGCGTGCCTCAGCCTCACGGGGTGCTCCGTGGACGGATGGCGAAGGTGACGGCCCGCTCCTGCCCGGCGCGCACCGTGATCGAGCGGGAGGCCGGCTCGGCGGTGAAGCCGTCGCGCAGCACGGTGATGACATGCCGTCCCGCCGGGAGCGAGTCCGCCCATGACGTCCCCTGGCGCCGCGGCGTGCCGTCCACGAGGATACTGGCCCAGCCGCCCGCCACCGTCACGCGCACGAAGCCCATGCCTGCGCCCGCCGCCGGGCTCGCCGCCGGCGTGTCGCGCGTCGCGGGAGCTGTTCGAGCGGTCGTGTCACGTGCCGGGCGTCGAGCGGTCGCAGCAGCGGCGGTGACCCGTGCGATCGAGTCACGGCTCGCCCGCGAGACCACGCGGGCCAGCGAGTCGCGCGTGTTGTTGGCCCTCCTCACCGAGTCAGAGCGCGCCGAGGCAGCCAGGCGGTTCGCCCTCGTGACCGAGTCGAGGCGCGCCTTGTCCAGCCGACGGCGCTCGGCCGCGGCGCTGGTCGCTGCGGCTGTAGGCGGGGCCGGAAGACGCCGGGCCGCGAACCGCACCCGGTTCGTGTCGCCCGCCGCCACGGTCAACGAGTCAACCATGGGCTCGAAACCCGTTGCCGCGAGCCGCACGACGTGCGGCCCCGGCAGCATCAGGAAGCTCGTGCCCGTCGTGTCGCGGTCGTCGATGGCTACGGAGCCCCCGGTGGGCAGGCCATCGATGACCAGCTGTCCCGTTGTGGGCGCGGCCGGCACGGGCGGCGAAGCCACCGCGAGGGTGTCTCGGGGCGGAGTGGGAACGACCGTCGACGGGCTGCCATCCTGGCCACCCGTGATGAGCTTCGTAGCGAACCAAACGCTCCCCGCCACCAGTCCGCCCACCGCGACGACGCCCACCGCGATCCCGCCGAGTTTCTTCAGCGTCGACGGCTTGGCGTGGCCACCCGTCACCAGCGTGTTGAGCCGCTCCTTCATCGACTGACGTCGACGCATGATCAGCGTCGCCTCGTCGCCGCTCGGCGCGCCCTTCATCGCGTTGATGAACGCAGTCACGGTCGGGAACCGCTCGTCGGCCTTCTTGGAGACGGCGCGATTCACCGCTTCGATCACGTGCTTCGGCAGCGACGGCAGCAGGGCCTCCAACGGCGGCGGCGGCTCCATGCAATGCTTGTGCAGGAGGTCGATGGCCGACTCCGCCTCGAACGGGAGGTGCCCGCTCAGCATCTGGTAGGCCATGATGCCGAGCGAGTACTGGTCCGCGGCGCCCGTAAGAGTTGCGCTGCCGCGGCACTGCTCCGGCGACATGTAATAAGGGGTCCCGAGGATCGCGCCCGACCCAGTGAGAGCGCCGCTATGGAGCTCTTTCGCGATCCCGAAGTCCGTGACGATCACCCGGCCGCGGGCGTCGAGCATCACGTTGCCGGGTTTCACGTCGCGGTGGATCACGCTGCGCTGGTGCGCGTAGTCGAGGGCTTCCGCGACCTGCTCGAGGATGCCGACCGTCTCGGTGACCGTCAGCAGGCCCTTGGTCTCGAGGATGTCCGCGAGGGAGCGCCCCTCGAGGAACTTCATGGCGTACCAGAACAGCCGGCCGCCCGGGGTGATGCGGTAAATGGGGATGATGTTCGGGTGATCGAGCGCGGCGGCGGTCTTCGCCTCGCGCTTGAACCGCTCGATGGCGCCCTTTCCGAACGTCAACTCTGGTGGCAGCACCTTGATGGCGACATCGCGCGCAAGGTGCACTTCGTGCGCCTTGTAGACTACCGCCATCCCCCCGCGGCCCAGCTCATCCGCGATCTCGTACTCGCCCTTGGTCTCCTCCAGAAGGAGGACTTTGAGCTGGATGGCTCCCGAGTCGCTGAGACGGTCGCCGGGCCCGCTCGCGCCGGGATCCGTGACCGCCGCCCCACAGGTCGAGCAGAATAGGCTCGTCTCGGGCACGGGCGTGCTGCACTTCGGACACTTCAGATCAGTCGGCATACGGGGGTCGTTCATTCTACAGCCCGCTGGGGGGTCAGGGAAGGGCGCCGTCACAGTGCGATACGGTGACACGGGTCACCGGAATTGGGGGCGCGAGGGTCCACAGCCCGTCTTGGCTATCCGTGGGCTCCATCGTAGCTTGGAGCACCTTTTCCGGGCGGTTCAGCGGTCATGGCGGAAACGCAGTACGTGATCGTGGGGGGTGGCCTCGCAGCCGCGAGCGCCATCGAAGGCATCCGCGAGCTCGACAAGGAGGGGCCGATCACGCTCCTCACGTCCGAGCGCGAGCTGCCCTATCACCGGCCCCCGCTCTCCAAGACCTTCCTCGCCGGGAAGGACCAGGTGGAGAAAGTCCGCGTCCACGAGGCGGCCTGGTACCCGAAGAACAAGGTGACCGTGCGGATGGGCCAGACGGCCAAGTCCGTCCACCTCGGCAAGCAGGGCGTGACGCTCGAAACGGGCGACCGCGTCCCCTACGACCGGCTATTGGTCGCGACCGGCTGCCGGGCCCGCAAGCTCAACGCGCCCGGCGCGGACACGCCGGGGCTGCTGTACCTGCGCACGTTGCAGGACTGCTACGCTCTGCGTAACGCCATCAAGCCGGGCACCAAGGTCGTGGCGGTCGGCGGCTCGTTCATCGGCATGGAGGTCGCGGCCACCGCGCGCCATCTCGGCGCCGAGGTCACGGTCCTGGAGATCGGGCCGACCGTCTACCCGCGCTTCTCAGACCCCACGCTGTCCGCGTTCTTCCAGAAACTCCTCGAGAGCCAGGGGATCACGGTCCGCACCCAAACCCGCGTCTCCCGGTTCCGGGCGCAGGACGGCAAGCTGGCCGCGGTGGTCGCCGACGACGGCGAGCAGATCCCGGCCGACGTCGCGGTCGTCGGCGTGGGAGCCGAGCCCAACACCGACTGGCTCGCGACCTCCGGCTTCTCCATCGAACGGGGCGCGGTGATCGTGAACGTGCGGCTCGAGACGGCGGGCAAGAACGTATGGGCCGCCGGCGACATCACGCGGTTCCCCGACCCGGTGACGAAGCAGCCGCGACGGCTCGAGCACTGGGACAACGCGTTCGCCCAGGGGAAGCAGGCGGGGCGGAACATGGCAGGCGCGGCCGAGCCGTACACGCACCAGTCGGCGTTCTTCTCCGACCTGCTCGACATCACCATCAACGTGCTGGGCGAGACGGACCACCCGGACAGTGTGCAGATCCGCGGCTCGACCGACGTCAACGCTCCGAGCCTGACGGCACTCTATGTGCGCGGGTTCCGGCTGACGGGTGCCGTGATGGTGAATCTGAATTCGGAGGACAGGGCGGCCGATTTCGAGAAGCTGCAGAAGCACATCACCGCCGGAACGGTGCCGGAGAGTTAGCGGGAAGGCAGCGTTTCCTGTCACCTCACGCGATTGACCAATAGTCTGAGCTCATCCACGTCCATCGTCCCCGCCAGACTCAGCCAGAAGAACTTCCGATCCAGCCACCTGATCCTCGTGAGTCCGGCAGGCGTCGTAGTGACGAGTGTATCGCCGGGCGCCATGGCGAGCGCCTCCACTGCCGCGCCGCGCGTCTCCGTGCTCGTATCGGCCGGGGCGGGGATCCGCTGCTGGTCGAGCGTGAGCGGTCGGCCACGGTCGTCGAAGTAGAAGACGCGGACCACGTCGCGCTCCTGGTCCGCTCCGGCGACGAGCCGGCCCGGCCCCACTTCCACGTGGTCCCACGGGCGTCCATCGATGAGGCGGATGGCGCCGGAAAGCCGCCGGGCGGCCTGATCGAGGCTGACGCGCCTGAATGTCGTGATCGCCACCTCGGAACGCCCGGCTTCGGCCGGGCGCAGCGCGCGGGTCGGTGATCGCGCTGCGGCTTCCGCGCCGGGGGACGGCGAGGGGCTGACGTATCGTGCCAGGGGCGCTCCTGCGGAGGGAGCGGCAGGAGCGGCCGGCGCCTGCCGCCTGGCCGCGGGCGGAGTTGCCGGGCCCGTACCCGCGCCCGCGGCGCCGGACAGGTCGCTGCGTTCCCGCGTGGCGAGATCGCCGCTGTTACTCCGGCCGCCGATGGCCCCAGCGGCGCCGGCGGCGCCGGCGGGGCCGGGGCGGTCGAGCGGCATCGCGTCGAGGGCTGCTTCAGCGGCGCGGTTTGGCGGCAGGGGCTTGTTCCCGCGCGCGGTAGGCGGCTTGACGGCGCCCCGCAAGCGCTCGACGCCGCTCGCGACCGAGCCGGTAGCCGCCGGCTCGCGCGAGGCCGTCGCGGGCGACGCGCCATCGCTCACCGCGACCTGGGCGGTGCCGGCCGGCGCGCCGCCGGCGTGCTTCAGCTCGTTCAACATCCAGGTGACGCCCATCGCGAGGACGACCGTCGCCGCCCACGCGAGTTGCGACCAGTCCACCTGCCGCCGCGGCGCAGCCGGTTTGAGGGGCTCGTCGGCGACCCGCGTCACCCGCTCGACGTCGCGCGGGAAGATCGGCCGGATCGCCGGGCTCTTCTGGGTGCTCCCATCAATGTCCAGCGCCACTTCCTTTGCCGTCTTGGAGACCCTTCGCTCCGAGGCGGACGGCGTGGCCGGCGGCAGCCCGGCCGACACCCCGGCGAGCGGCACCGCAGCTTCGGGCCGGTCGGCGGGCCGTTCCGGCGGCACCAGCACGTCCAGCAGGCTGGCGGACTCCGCGAGGAACTGCTTCGCCTCCTCCAACCGGTTCCCGCAGAGAGGGCAGGAGGCCAGGTGGGCCTCGACCTCCCGGGCGTCGGCGGGCGCGAGCTCGCCGTCCAGGAGCGCGTTCAGCTGTCCGTCGTCAACGTGCGGCATCCTTCATCCTTCCCTTCGCGCGGTACGCCTCCACCAACCGGCGGCGCGCGCGCGCCAGCGTCGTGCCGATCGCGCCCTTGCTGAGGCCGAGGGCCGACGCGATCTCATCGTAGTTGAAACCTTCCGCCTTGAGCAAGAGGGCCTCGCGGTCGTTCTCCGATAGCTGGGCCAGCGCGGCCCGCACCGCCTCGATCTTCTCGCCCCGCTCGATGTCATGGTCCGCGGCCGGGGCCGAGGCGCCATCCTGTTCGCCCTTCAGCAGCTCGAGCTTCCGCTCCTGGCGTATCGCGCGGCGGCCGTCGTCGCGCACCAGGTTCAAAGCCACCGCGAAGAGCCACGGCTTCGGGTTCTGGGGCGGCGACTCCATCGCCCGCACGAACACTTCCTGCGCCAGGTCTTCCGCCTGGTCACGGTCGCCCGTCCGGCGATACAGCAGCCGGACGAGCGAACCGTGATACATCTTGTACAGCTCGCCTATGTCGCTCGTTTACGCCCCCCGGAACGCCCTCACCACGGCGTCCAGTTGGCCGGGCCGCCAAGTCGTGGCTCCGGTCGCGGTCAGCTTCACGCTGGCGCGACGGCCGGCGATCAGGACCTCGTCACCGATGCTCAGGAACGGGGCGATCTGCGGCAACGCGCGCACCAGCTGGAAGTATGCCTCGCTGAACGGGGCCACTTCCACCACCCTCAAGCTGTCCTGGTGCGTCGCGTCCGTCCAGACGTTGCCGATCCGCACGAACAGCTTGCCACCCACGCGCCGCACGTTCCCTCGTGCGCCGGCGGGGCCTGCCAGCTCGTCCATTCGCGCCTCGGCGGCCTGGTCAGCGGCGGCCAGGGAGCCGGCGCCCATCATCGACGAGCTCGCCCGCGCCCGGCGGAACGCCTCGCCGCCGGTCTGCGACCGGGCCTGGCCGGCGCCGCCCTGGAGGGACGGGGCCGAGGGCGCCTGGTTGGGCATCACCGGCCGCGTCGAGATATCGCGGATGGAGGTGACCGGTTCCTGCACCAGGTACGAGGTGTACTCGGTGAGGATGCCGTACCTGAGGCCGAGGTCGCGCACTTCCTGGACCAGCGCAGGGGTGGAGCCCTCGATCCGGATCTGGCGCGTCACCTCGCCGATCCGCCGCGACGCCCAGAGTCGCGGGATGAACGCGTTGTCGGCCTCGCTCGCCGGGAAGGCGGCGTCGGTGGTGAAGCGTTCGGTGCGGCCGTTGCGCTGGCCGATCACCGTTATCTGGCCGTTGGCCTGGCCACGGTAACGTCCGAAGATCACCAGCTCCTCGCCGAAGAAGACGTCGGGGAGGCGCGAGGGGTAAGTCTGCGTCAGCTCGACCGGCGCGCCGTCGATGCGCAGGTTGGTGAGCGCCGGACGCGAGATCTTGTTCATGAGCCCGCCCATCGCCACTTCGACGTTGGCGTCGGGGGCCACGTACTCGGCGGTGCCGCGTCCCTCGTTCGCCAGGCGGTCAAGCAGGTACGTGTTGACGTCGCTGCCTACGCCCACCGTGAAGATGCGTGCCCGGCCGATGCGGCCGCCCGCCGCCTGCGCGATGCGCTCCGGCGCCTGCTCGCCTACCGACGGGATGCCGTCGGTGATGAAGACGACGATCGGCAGCCGTTCCTCGGCAACGGTCGCGCCAAGGGCGGATTCGAGCGCGCCGGCGATGTTGGTGCCGCCGTCCGCGGCCAGCTGGTCCACGAAGGACCGCGCCGCCGCTACGTTGTCCGGCGTCGCGGGGGTGAAGCCGTCGCGGAAGTTGGTGACGCGGTTCGAGAAGCTGATCACCCGGAACCGGTCCGCCGGGCGAAGCGTGCCCAGGGCCTGTCGGAGCGCGGCTCGGGCCTGCTCGATCTTGTCACCGGACATGGAGCCCGAGACGTCCACGACCAGCGTGAGGTCGCGCGGCAGGACCGCGCCGTCGTCGCTCTGCGCGGGAGAGACGAGCAGCATGAAGAAGCCGTCCTCTCCGCCCGGGGCGTGCGCGACCAGACTCGTGCCGACGAGCCCGCGACGGATCGGGATGAAGAGCTCGAGGTCGCCGGTGGCGTTGGAGTCGAGGGTGACGAGCAGGTCGTCGCCCGAACGGCGCGACGTGATCCCGTGCGTAGGCGAATACGGGGTGCCGTACGTGTCGGCGTTGGGCAGCGTGACACGGAAGCGGAAGTTGTCCCTGAGGCCGGCGGGCTCGTTCAGCAGCCCGCGTCCCGAGCCGGCGTCCCGGCTGCCCACGGCGTAGCGCATCCGGAGCGCGTCGCCGCTGCGCTGGAGGAGTTGGGTGTAGCGGAGCACGACGCGGCGCGTCTCGCCCGGCTGGATCGGGAAGACGCGGGCGCGGATGAGCCCGTGCCCTTCGAGCGTGAGCAGCGCTGGGTCGCGCACCCGCCGGACGATCTCCTCGTACACGGCGCGCGCCTGCTCGGCGTTCATCATCTCGCCGCGGACCTCGTTCTCACCCATCCAGAGCGAGAAGTTCTGGAACACGGCCTCGCCAGGCATCGGGTACAGGTAGGTACCTTCGGCTATCCCGCCGCCGGTATTACGGAATTGCTCCTCGACCTCGATGCTCGCGACGCGGCCCACGATGCGCGCGCGAACGTTGGAGCTGATGCGCACGACGGAGCCCGAGACGATCCCCGGCCTGATCGGCCGCTCGATCTCGATCCAGCCCTGTGCGTTGAGGGCGCCGGCGGTACCTGCGGCCAGCGCGGTGGTGAGCAGCAGACGTCGGAACATGCAAGACCTCTCGGTTGGGGTTCTGAGAGGGGGACGTTCGGGGGGGAAGAACTTGCACAACGTGATGGGTGATGGGTGATCACCCATCACTCATCGCTCATCACTCACAACATCATTCAGTAGTTCACCGTCACCGCCCCCACATCCACCGTCTTCCTGGCGGGATCGAGCCGGAACACGCCGGGATCCCCACGGACCTGGAGGTTCGTCAGGTCGGCGACGGCGGTGCCCTCGGGTGAGAGCAGCGCGAGCATGTAGTAGCCGTCGCGCAGGCCGGTGAAAGCGAATCGCCCGTCGTTCCCGACGTCGGCGGCAGTCACCATGTTCGCGAGCACCGAGCCCTCGGTGCGCGGCGCGAGCGTGGAGGGATCGAACCCCGTGCTCGGATCGTCGGCGACGATGAGCCCCACCCGCCACCCGCTGCGCACCGAGACGATGCGGCCGCTGACCGTGCCGTCGGTGTAGGCCGGCCGAGCGCGGAGCGTTGAGAGGTCGGACGGCTGGATCACCCGCTGCCGCCAGGCCGCTTCGGACGCGGTGTCGCCGGCGAGCCGTGCGTAGTTGGCGAATCGCGTCGCGGCCTCGCTTCCGTGCTGGAAACGCGTGGTGTCCGCCAGCGCCGCGAGGATGCGGCTCAGGGTCGCCGGCTTGGGGCTGCCGAGGCCGGACATCGCGAATTGGTAGGTGATCGGGCCGATACGCTCGGGACGGTCGAACAGGAAGACGCCCGCGCGGGCCGCCTCGGGGTCCCAGCGCAGCGCCAGGAGCGCGACGCGGCAGCTCGCGACGCGGATGGACGTTCCGGTCACCTCGCCGCGATGCGCGTCCAGCCACGCGGTCAGTTTCTGCACGTTGGCCAGGGTGGCCGCCGGCAGCACGCGGTCGTCGCCCGCGCTATGGGCGCAGTCGTCCGCGGTGGTCGTCGGGGAGGACTGGGTGCGCGTCACCAACCGCCGCGACTCTGGAAGGTCCTGACCAGCCAGTATGATCGGGGTGCGGGTGGGCGCCGTGCGGTCGAGCCCCAGCACCTCGACGACGCTCACCGCCACGTCCTGGGCCCGGCGCGTGGACGTGTTGTAGGTGGTGAGCGCGACGACTGCGAGGAACGCGCCCAGGATCCCACCTACCATGGTGCTGCCGCGGCGGTTGCCCGGACCGAGCGACTGCGGCGCCGTCACGACGAGGAGCGCGCCGGCCACCGCCATCGCGACGCCCGCCGTCAGCACGTCCGACGAGACGGACCATCCAGCGGTCGCACCGGGGCTGCCGCCCGCCGCGTCGATCGTGAAGAGAGTGTAGAAGGTGTCGGCCGAGCTGGAGAGAAAGCTCCGGGGCTCGCTGGAGAGGAGCGTGGCGAAGGCGACCGCGGCCCAGACGGCGATGCCGCCCAGGGCGCCGTGCGAGATGCGCAGCGGGATGCGTCGCCCGAAATCCTTGGGCCCGACGAACGACCAGATTCCGCCGAAGAGCACTGCCGAGATCGCGCCCATTCCCACCAGCTGGCGGCGCGCCTTGTCGGGGTCCTGGGCCAGGTCGGTGGAGAAGAGGCCGTCGATGTCGAGCGTGCCCCGGTAGAGCAGGAACGCGAGGGCGAACGCGATCGCAACGGTCGTGATTCGCCGTGCGGGCGAGACGTACTGCGGCCCCTGGCGCGAGAGGATGTCGGGGTGCATCACCACCACGAGGGCGATCGCCATGATCACCGTGGCCGTCACCGCCAGTGTCGTCTCGAGCCCCGCCGCCGCGAGGCGTCCCGGCCACGCCGCCGGACCGCTCCAGAACGCCGGAGCGATGCCCCATCCACGCGGGAACGCGAAGCCGAAGACCACTTCCGTGGAAGCGGAGAGGTCTGGCGGCACCGCGGCCGCGGCGCGCGCGAGCGCGTAGAGGACGCCGAACACGAGGAAGAGCGCCGCGACGATGGCGGCACGCTTGGCCTCTCGGCCCGGGGTAGAGGGGTTGAGGACGGGAAGATCGGCAAGGGTCATGGCGACTCCGGTGGAAAGCCCTGGTGACGGCTCAGTAGCTGATGCGTATGGTGCCGAGATCGCGGCGGCTCGCCGCGGCGACAATAAACTGGCCAGGATCGCCCGCCACCGAAAGGCCCCGAAGGCGTTCGGGCGCTGTCCCTTCCGGCGCGAGCAGTGCGAGCTGGAACCGCCCCGCGGGCACGTCGCGGAACGTGAAGTCCCCCAAGGCGCTCGGCGTGGCCGTGCGAACGATGTTCTGGAGGGCGAGGCCGTCGGTTCGCGGGGCGAGCAGCCAGGGGTCGGTGCCCGGCTCTGCCCCGGTGACGAGTGCGACGCGCCAGGCCGCGGGGTCGGGCGCGGCGAGGCGGCCCCGCACCTCGGGGGCGGTCACGGCAGGTGGTCCGGCGGCGAGACGCTCGAGCTTCTCGCGCCAGTCCGCGGTCGCGGCGTAGCGGGCCGTGTCGCGGAGTGCGCGGACCCAGGCCGCGGCGGCCGGATCTCCTGAGAACGTCTCGATGCCCTTCAGCCCCAGGCGGAAAGCGAAGGCGCCGACCAGGGCGGGCGCCGCGTCGCCGAAGATCTGCGTTCGCGCGTCTTCGGTCCGAAACAGGCGAGCCAGGATGGCGACGCGGCAGCCCACGGCCCGCGCGGCCAGTGCGGATACCTCGTCATGGTGCGCGCCGAGCCAGCGGTCGAGCGCGGCGAGGTTGGCCTCCGAGGCGGCCGGCAGCGGTCGGTCGGCGTACGCGGGTGATGGGGCGCAGTCGGCGGCGAGGGAGCGCGGGAGCAGCGCCTGTCTCGCCGGCACTCGGCGGCGCGCGTCTTCCGCCCCCATCAGCAGCACGATGGGCCGCGCGGGGCCGCTCACCGAGAGGCCGAGGGACTCCACCACGTCGGGCGCGGCCTCGGAGACCCGCTGGCGCGAGCCGGCCGAGGTCCGCCACCCAGCGAGCAGGACCCGCCCCAGAACGGCAGCGGCGGCGGCGCCGGCGCCGCCGCGGCTCTTCGGGCCCAGGCTCTGCGGCGCGCCAACGACCGCGAGGGCTCCGGCCATCCCCATCGCCAGCCCATAGGTCAGGATGGTGGAGAGGAGGATCCAGCCGTACGTCCCGCCGGGCGCACCTCGGCTCGCGTCCAGCGTGGCGAGGACGTTGCCCACGGCCGCGAGCTCGCCCAGCGCGCGCAGCGGCTCGGCGAGCAGCACACCCAGGCAGCACGCGCCCCACATCGAGAGTCCGGCGACCGCGCCGTGCCCGAACCGCAGGTAGGCGCGGATGTTGAGCACCCCCGGGCCCGCGATCAGCCACAGGGACGCGCAGAAGACGACGAACACGGCGCCGATCCGGAGCGCGGCACCGATGTCCACGTTCGTATTGAACGTGATGTCGGGGGTGAGAGCGGCGCCGAGACGGGACATCGCCTCCGGCGCGCCGACGCCGATGATCACCGCCGAGGCGTAGGCCACCACCCGGCGCAGCGGCGGCAGGAAGTACTGGCGGGGCCTCTGGAGGACGCCGGGGTGGATCACGGCGAGCGCCGCCGCGGATATCAGGACCACGCCGAGAATCCGGATCGCCGCGTAAGCGCCCACCGACGGTACCAGCCGGCTCGGAATGGCCGCGAGGCCGTGCCAGTCCGAAGGGTCCATCCCCCAGGCCCTGGGGCCGATCCCCGGGACCCCGTAGGTGAAAACCGTGAGGGGGCCGTCGCGCAACGGCAACGCGGCCTCGGCGAGGGCCCAACCCACCATGCCGAGGAACGCGAGGCTGGCGACCAGCGCGGCGCGCATCGCTTCGCGTCGCGGGGTCGAGGGGTTCAGGATAGGAAGGCCGACGATCGTCACGCGCCGGAGAATGGGGTTTGCCGGGCCGGACGTCAACCGTATAGCTTCACGCGAACCGAGGCTACTCGTTCATGCCAGCACTAACCAAAGCCGACGAACAGCTCGCCGAAGTCCGCCGCCGCCTCCTCAGCGCCGCGGCCGGCACCCTCATCGTGTTCGTGGTGGGGGTGGTCGGGTACATGATCATCGGGCGCGGCGAGCACCGGTTCCTCGACAGCCTGTACATGACCGTGATCACGCTGACCACGGTGGGCTACGGCGAGATCATCCCGATGGACAACAACCCCGCGGGCCGGATCTTCACGATGATTCTGCTGGTCTTCGGGATGGGGATCCTGGTCTACTTCGCTTCGACGGTCACGGCATTCTTCGTCGAAGGTCAGCTCGAGCAGGTGTTCTGGAGGAAGCGCATGCGCAAGGCGATCAGCGAACTCAAGGAGCACGTCATCGTGTGCGGTGACCGCGTGGTGGCCGGCCACGTGATAGACGAGATGCGGCGGGTGCGCCGCTCCGTCGTCTCGGTGCATCCGGCCGGGACCCCGCATCCGCTCATCACTACCGAGGGTGAGCTGCTCCACGTCGAAGGAGACCCCTCGGATGAAGAGGTGCTGCGCGAGGCAGGCATCATGCGCGCGGCGGGCTTGGTGGCGGCGATGGAGTCGGACCGCGAGAACGTGCTGTGCGCGCTCACCGCCCGGCAGACCAACCCGATCATGCGGATCGTCTCCATGCTGGTCGAGCCGCGCAACGAGTCCAAGCTGCGGCGCGCGGGCGCCGACAGCGTGGTCTCGCCGTTCTCCATCGGCGGGCTGCGCATGGCGTCGGAGATGATCCGGCCGGCCGTCGTGACCTTCCTCGACTCCATGCTGCGCGACCGCGACCGCAACCTGCGTATCGAGGAGATCCTGGTCGGACGGGGCTCGCCGGCCATCGGCAAGTCGCTGCGCGAGCTGCACGTCAACGCGATCCCCGGACTGTTGCTGCTCGCCCTCGTCGAAGGCAAGGATGGGCGCTACCACTTCAAGCCGAAGGACGATCTCGTGGTGGCCGAAGCCGCGACGCTGATCGTGATGGGAGACCCCGCCGCCGTGGGCCAGCTGCGCGAGAAGTACGGAGGACAGACCTACGCGGAAATGGCCGCTACCACGGAGCGGCCGGCCGCAGGGCGTTCCTGACCCGGTCACCCACCGCGAAGAGCGCCACCGCGAGGATCGCTCCCGCGATCGCGTCGACCCCATAGTGGATCTGGCCGTACACCGTTCCGAGCGCGAGCCCGAACGACACCGGGGCGAGCACCAGGGCCAGCCGCCGCGCGTCCCGCCAGGATGCCATCACCGCCATCCACGACGCAGCCACGTGCGATGACGGGAACGCCGTCCCCCACGCCGAACCAACCTCGAGCACCCGGTGAACGAATCGCGCCGGCAGTACGGTGGTGATGGGTCCGGTGGCGTCACCGAAGAACTCGCGCGGCCCCGTCACCGGCAGGAACGCGAAGATGAGGTAGCAGGTGTAGAAGGCGAGCGTGATGAGGAACATCCCGCGCTCGTAGGCTTCCCGGGGAGTGCGGAAGTAGAGCCAGAGCCCGGTCCCCGTGACGATCCAGTAGTACGACCCGTAGCAGAAGTGCATGATCCACGACAACACCAGGCTCGGCACGCGCTGGTTCCAGATCACGCTCACCTGGCCGCCGAACACCGCCTCCTCCCAGCGCAGCACGAGGGCATCGTAGACGTGGGCCGTGTCGAGCGCGATCACCCCGAGCTGAGTGTAGTACACGATGGACAGCAGAACGCCGTAGCCACCGCCGATGAAGGCAACCAGGCCCGTCACCGGGGCGCGCGCCAGCAGGGCGACCAGCGTCAGCGTGAGCGCGTTGCCGAGCAGGAGCCACCGCCAGGCGCCGACGACCGGAGCATGCCATACGACCACCGCGGTGTTCACGAGCAGGAAGCCGATCATCAGGCGGTCGGTCGCGGTGACGCCCCGGCGCCCGGTCAGGCGAGGAGTCTCTGCGTCCGGTACCACGCCGCAGTCTCGCGCGTGCCGGCGTCGATGTCGTGCGCGGCGCGCCACCCCAGCTCGCGCTCGGCCTTGTCCACGGCGATCAGCCACGCGGGTGCTCGGAACTCATCGAGGCGGTCGACGCTGACGACCGACCGCTGTCCGGCCGCGCCGGCGGCGCGCTCCATCGCCCAGACGATCGCCGCCGCCACCGGAATGGGCACCGGAACGGTGTGTGGCGTGCGGCCGAGGGCCCGACCGATGGCGAGACCGAGGCAGCGGTAGCTGACCCCCTGCGCGTGGGCCGCGTGATAGACCTGGCCTGTGGCCCTGTCCACCGTGCCGGCGCGCACGATCGCCTCCGCGAGATCCGGCGCGTAGACGATAGAGATCTCCTGGTCACCGCGGCCGAACACCGGGTTGAGGCCTCGGCGCACCAGGCGGAACAGCCTGAGAAACTCCCGGTCGCGCGGGCCGTAGACCACCGGCGGCCGGACGATGACCCACGGCTCGTCGCTCCCGAGGACCACGGCCTCCCCTGCGAGCTTGCTGCGTCCGTACGCGCTGAGGGGATGACACGGGGCGTTCTCCCGGAGGTACTGACCGGGCTGCGAGGGTCCGAGGGCGGCCTGCGTCGACACGTACACGAAGCGGCAGCCGGGAGCCGTACGCCGGACCGCCTGCAGGAGCCGCCGTGTCCCTTCCTCGTTCACCGCGAAGAACTCGGCCTCGGAGAAGGCCGCGGTCAGCCCCGCCACGTGATAGACGACCTCGACGCCTGCGACGGCGCGCTCGAGGCTGGCGGTGTCGTGGAGGGAGCCGGGGATCACCTGCGCCCCGCGCGCGGCGAGCGCGGCGGCGCGATCGGGCTTGCGGGCGAGGCAGAGGACCGTGTCGCCGCGCGCCAGGAGCGCTTCGGCCACGTGGCTGCCGATGAAGCCGGTGCCGCCGGTGAGGAACGCTCTCACACGGCCCGGTCGTACATCCGGTAGGTCTTGTAGGGCCGAAAGCCAAGCCGCTCCATTCCGTTGCGGATGGCGTGGTTGGTTTCGAGGAGCCAGCTCGCCTCGCACCAGAAGAGGCCGTGCGCGTTCCCGTGCCGCCAAGTCCACTCGTACAGCAGCGCGTCGGTGCCGGTCCGGCGGTACTTCGGCAGCACGCCCAGGGTGAGCGTGCGGGCCCGGCTGATCTTCCGCTTGTGCCAGAGGATCTTGAGGAGTCCGAACGGGAACAGCCGCCCCGAAGGGTTGTGCTTCAGCGCCTGGTTGAAGTCGGGTAGCGTGATGGCGAACCCGATCAGCTCGCCCTTCATCTCCGCGAAGACGACGAGATCGGGTACGACCACCGGCTTGAGCTGCTTCGCCAGGTGGTCCATCTCCGCGTCCGTGAAGGGGATGAAGCCCCAGTTCTTCTCCCACGCGAAGTTGTACAGCTTCTTCACCAGCGCCACCTCTTCCCAGTACCTCCGCATGTCGATCGGACGCAGCGTGATCCGGTACCGCTGCGCGAGCTTCCTGGCGCCCTCGACGAGCCGCGCGGGAGGCGCGTCGCCGGAGCCCTGGTACGCGAGCAGGTCCATCGCCTTCGTGAACCCGGCGCGCTCGACCAGCTCCGGGTAGTAGGGCGGGTTGTGCGGCATCAGGATCGTGGGCGGCGTGTCGAAGCCCTGCACCAGCAGGCCGCACTCGTCGTTGGTGGAGAAGCTGGCCGGCCCGCGCATCACCGTCAGGCCGCGCGCGCGGAGCCAACCGCCTGCCGCCGCGAAGAGCGCGTCCGCCACCGCCTGGTCGTTCACGCTCTCGAAGAAGCCGAAGAACCCCACCTGCTTCTCCTCCTCGTGGACCGCGCCGTGCGCGTCGTTCCTGATCGCGGCGATGCGGCCTGCGATCGCACCGTCCCGTTCGGCCAGGAAGTAGTCCGCTTCCGCGTGCTGGAAGAAGGGGTTCTTGGACCGTGAGAGCAGCGTCCTCACGTCCCTGCGCAGCGGGGCGACCCATGTGGGATCGCCCCGGTGCAGCCGATACGGGAAGTCGATGAAGCGGTCGAGGTCGGCCGGCGATACCACCCGCCGGACGGCGACGGTCTCCGTCAGGCTATCACTCCCAACTCGCGGCCGATGGCCGCGAACGCGTCGAGCGCGAAGTCCACCTGGTCCGCGGTGTGCGTAGCCATGACGCTGGTACGAAGGCGGCACTGTGACGGCGGCACCGCCGGTGGCACCACGGGGTTCGTGAACACGCCGGCGTCGAACAGCTTCCGCCAGAATACGAGCGTCCCTTCGAGCGGGCCGATGAGCACCGGCACGATCGGCGTCTGGGTGTGCCCGATGTCGAACTTGAGGTTGCGCAGCCCCTCCTGCAGGCGACGCGTGTTCTCCCACAGCGCGGCGCGTCGCTCGGGCTCGCTCCTCAGGATATCGAGCGCCGCGAGCACGCCCGCGGTGTTCGACGCCGGGAGCGCCGCGGTGAAGATGAGCGGCCGCGCATGGTGCTTGAGGTAGTGGATGATGTAGTCGGCGCCCGCCACGAAGCCGCCGATGGACGCGAGCGACTTCGAGAAGGTGCCCGCGATGAGGTCCACTTCGTCCGTCATGCCGAAGTGGTCGGCGGTGCCGGCGCCCGTGGGCCCGAGGACGCCGACCGAGTGCGCGTCGTCCACCGCGAGCGCCACGCCGTAGCGCTGCGCGATGGGCGCGAGGTGCGGCAGGTCGGCGATGTCGCCTTCCATGGAGTAGACGCCGTCCACGATGATCATCGCGCCCCGCGGCCGGTCGTCGCGGGCCAGCTTGCGTTCCAGCGCGGCGAGGTCGCCGTGGTTGAATCGCACCACGTCGCCCTGGGAGAGCTTGGCGCCGTCCAGGATGGAAGCATGGTCGAGCTTGTCGAGGTAGACGTTCTCGCCGCGGCCGACCAGGCCGGAGACGACGCCGAGGTTGGCCTGATAGCCGGTGGAGAAGACGAGGCAGGCTTCCTTGCCGAGGAACTCGGCGAGCCGGGCCTCCAGGATCTCGTGCAGGTCAAGGTTGCCGTTGAGGAAGCGGCTCCCGGTGCACCCGGAGCCGTACTTGTTGAGCGCTTCCCGCGCCGCTTCCAGCACTTTGGGGTGATGGGTGAGGCCGAGGTAGTTGTTCGACCCCATCATGACCTTTGTCTTGCCGTCGATCTTGACGACAGTATCTTCCGACTCGGTGATCGGGGTGAAGTACGGGTAGAGCCCCATCGCCTGGACTTCGCGCGCCCGGGTGAAACTCTTGCACTTCTCGAACAGCGCGACTTCCCGCGCGACTTGTATCGTGGCCACTGGGTCCTCCCCTATAAACGAACTGGGCTGATTGTACCGATGATCATGCGGTTAATCAAGTTACGGCGCTCGCTGGCGGGCGGTTTCGTCGGCGCTCTGGTTGCCATTCAACCCGCTCGGGCACAGCAGGTTCCGTCGCCGCTGCGGTACGAGGTCCGGGCCTGGCCGGATGCGGCCATCCTGACCGGCGCCGCGGCCGCGACGCTGGTCCCCCAACTCCTCAAGGGAAGTCTGCCCCATGCCACCTGCGCGCCCTGCGATCCGTCGGGGCTGTGGCGGATAGATCGGGGCGCGGTCGGGCCGCTCCGCGGCGCGCCGGCCCGCGTCAGCGACGTACTGGTCCTCGGGACCACGCTGGGCGGCGCGGTGCTGCTCGCTACGACCCGGAGCGGGGAGGGAGGAGACGCGCGGCGTGAGGACTTCGCCGTGTTCACTGAGGCCGTGGGTCTCACTTCGGCGGCGACCGACTGGATGAAGGTGCT
The DNA here is from genome assembly GCA_030697825.1 of Gemmatimonadales bacterium. Lineage (NCBI taxonomy): Bacteria > Pseudomonadati > Gemmatimonadota > Gemmatimonadia > Gemmatimonadales > Gemmatimonadales bacterium. The sequence continues at coordinate 42,616 of JAUYOW010000067.1, forward strand.
CTTCCACCGGCCGAGGCCGGTCCGCTATAGCGCCGACGCGCTGGACTACCCGTCGGCCAACTACGGGCTGTCGTTCCCGTCCGGGCACACTAGCCAGGCGTTCGCCGCTGCGGCCGCGTACGCGTCCATCCTTCACCGGCGCGGCGTCGCGGGCCGGCACCGCACCGAGATCGCCGTTCTCTTCACGACGGCCGCGGCTACGGGGGTGATGCGAGTCGCATCGCGCAAGCACTTCCCGACCGACGTCATCGCGGGCGCGCTGCTCGGCACCGCCATCGGCTGGACCATCCCCGCCTTGCACGCGATCCGATAGCGCGCGGCCACGGCGCACCCGGCGCCCGTGACCGCCGTTACGGAGGGGCGGCTCCCGGACCCCCACATTCGCTTTTCGAGGCGACGCGCGCCTTGTTGGGCGAGCGCCGCTTCCGCTAAGTTGCAGCGCAGAACGCCTTTTTCGCGGGAGATTGGGTGGGTCGTCGGCCGGTCCTGATGCTCCTTCTTGCTGCGCTGGCGATGCCGGCGCAAGGCGCACTCTCCCAGGGTGTCGACGGACGCCCACGCGAGCCGTTCGGGTTCGATTTCAAGCCCGACGCCGTGTGGCGCGTCCGCGCGCGGCGGGTTCGCCTCGCTCGGGCGCGCGCGCTGGCCCTTGGCGACTTTCGCTCCCTCAACTCAGCCCTCGCGTTCCGCGCACCGGTGGCGCTGCGCGCCCAGGCAGCCCCGTCACCCACGGCGGTCTCCGGCGTACTGAAGGTTCCGTACTTCCTGGTCAGCTTCCGCAACACCGATCCGACCGCGCTGCTCCCGGTCGCGGCATACGACACGGCCCTCACGTTCGCGACGGCCCCGCCGGGGCGGCCCTACACCGTGCGCACCTATTACGAGGAGATGTCGAACGGGTTGCTGAGCCTCCAGGGCCAGGTGCTCGCGCGGGTCGCGCTCGACAGCAATGACACCTGGTACGAAGGGAACTGCAACGCGCTGTGCTCCTCCGGCGCCAGCCCCGGGCGCATGGCGCAGCTCATGCGCGAGGCGATCCTGGGCGTGGACTCGACGGTCAACTTCGGTCTGTTCGACAACGATGGGCCGGACGGGATCCCCAACTCGGACGACGACGATGGCGAGGTGGACATCGCCGGGTTCATACAGCCGGAGCTGGGCGGGGAGTGCGTGGCCAAGGCTCCGTCATCCGCGAACAACATTTGGTCACACCGCTATTACTACAGCGCCTGGACCGGACAGCCTTACACGACCAACGATCCGCGCACGGGGGGCGGGCCGATCAGGATCGACAACTACACGATCCAGTCGGGCGTCGGAGGCAGCGACGCCTGCACCGGCGCCCAGATCATGGGCATCGGGACCATCGCCCACGAGATGGGACACGGCCTCGGCCTCGACGACCTTTACGACACGAATCCCGACGACGGCGACGACTCGGAGGGGGTGGGCCATTGGGGGCTAATGGGCTCGGGCGGCTTCGCGACGCCGTTGAGCCCCGCCAGCATGGAGGCCTTCTCGCGCGCCGAGCTGGGTTGGATCGCGGTCCGCGCGCTCACGCTTCCCGGCTCGTATCAACTTGGTCCCACCGCCGTCGGGGATACCGCGTTCCTGATCCGCCCGACCGTCGCGAACCTGCGCGGGGAGTACTTCCTGCTCGAGAACCGGCAGGCGGCGCTCTCGGACACGGCGTTGATCCGGTCGAAGGGCCCGGGACTGCTGATCTGGCACGTGGACTCGACCAAGTACGCGCAGAGCTTTTTCTTGAACGAGGTGAATTCGGGCCCGATCCACGCCGTGTGGCTGAGGCAGGCCGACGGGTTGAACCACCTGCGCAGCAGCACCCCGGACGTCCGGAACCGCGGCGACGCCGGTGACCCGTTCCCGGGCACCACGAACAACACCGTCTTCGGTGCGGCTACGAACCCGTCATCGAACCTCAACACCGGCCTGCCGTCGGGCATCCAGATCGATTCCATCCGCCAGGTGACCCCCGGAGGCGCAGTCGCCTTTCACCTGCTGGCGGGGAGCGAGGTCCGGGCGAGCGACACGGCGGCGGTTGTGCGGGTGAACGGGGTCGCGTACAGTGTGTTCCGCCGGCTCGTGACTTCGGGCGCGGAAACGCTGCTGGTGGACATCGACTCCGTGCAGACGACCGGCGGGGGCGTGACGCGCTTCGAGTTCCGCGGCTGGAGCGACAGCGGGGCGCGCTCGCACACCGTCATTGTCACGCCGGCGAACCCGCTCTCACTGGTGGCGCAACTCGCCGTGTTCCACCGGGTCACGGTGTCGAAGAGCGGCAACGGCACGATCACCATCTCGCCGAGTCTCGGCGCGGGCGGGAGCGCTATGCTCCCCGCGACCGACACCTTGCGCGTCACCGCGAGCCCCTCACCGCAGAACATCTTCGTGGCGTGGGATGGGGACACGACCAGCCTCGATCCGTCCCTGGCGCTGCTGGTCAGGCGCCCGCTGACCCTGACGGCGTCGTTCACTCCACTGCTGCTGGATAGCGTAGTGGCTCAGCTGCTGAGAGGCTCGGGGCTCACCGATGCGCAGCAGAGCCTGATGGACCTCCAGGCCAACAACAACGGCGTCTTCGACCTCGGCGACTTCGTGGCGTGGCTCGACCGGTCGGGCACGACCGTGAGCGCGCAGGTGATGGCCCGCGTGCTGGGGAGGCTGCGGCGATGAACGTCCGACGGACAGTGATGGCCGCGGCGGCGGTCGCGCTCGCGGCGTGCAGCGACGGCCCGACCGCGGGAGAGCTGTCGGTGCGGCTCACCACCCCCAACACCGGTGCCGACCGTGCGATCCTGTTCACTGTGAAGGGACGGCTCAGCGGCGCGGTGGCGCCCTCCGGCGCGAGCTACGGCGTCGTCTCGACCACGTTCCCCGGTGACAGCACGCACATCGCGGTGATCGCGGCGTCGGGCCAGACGCTGGCGCCCGGCGCGGTAGCCCTCATCCGGGTGAACGACATCGACCGCTTCGCATCCTACACGGCCTTCGTCACGCAGGTCGTCGCCCGGGACTACACCCAACTCGATACCACGGGTTACGTTCTCTCCGTCGTCAAGCCTTAGACAACGGAGTCACCCATGAGCCGTACGCTCGCACTCCTGGCGATCACCTTCGCCGGGGGGTTCGTCGCGCCGCTCCAGGCGCAGCGTTCCGGACCCGCCTCGCCCGCACCGGCATCACCTTCGTCCCCCGCTTTCGACCTCACCATAGACAACATCATGCGCGGCCCCGACCTCTACGGCACGCCGCCACGCCTGGTCCGGTTCTCGGACGACTCGCGCTACGTCTACTTCCGTTGGAAGAAGCCGGACGTGGACACCGCGGAAGCGTCGTACCGCGTGGCTGTGACCGGGGGCGAGCCGGAGAGGATGGCGTCGCCGGCAGACAGCGGGTATCCGCAGAACGGCGTCTGGTCGCGGGACCGGCGCGCGAAGGCCTATCTCTTCCGCGGCGACGTGTACCGGTTCGACGCGGTGCGCGGCCAGCGCCGACGCCTCACCGACACGCCCGGAGCGGAGGGCAACGTCCAGCCCCCGGGGACGGGCGCACCGTGTACTTCGTCCGCGACAACAACGTCTACGGCATCTCGCTCGACGGCGGTCCGCTGCGCCAGGTGACCGACATCCGCCGCGGCCCGGAGCCCGCGGGCGCGGCGCGCGACACGACCGGCCAGCGCGCTTTCCTCCGGGCCCAGCAGCGGCGGCTCTTCGAGTTCGTGCGCCGGCCTCCGCGAGCGGACCCCGATCCCTTCGCGATCCGCGGCGATTCCGACACCACCGGTCCGCGCCCCTTCTATCTCGCCGAGGGACAGAACATCCAGTCGTGGGACGTCTCGCCGGACGGGCGCTACCTGCTCCTGACGGTGAGCGACCGCGCCGCGGGCGCGCGGTGCAGACACTGCCCATCTGGGTGAGCGCGACCGGCTACGTCGAGACCCAGCCCAACCGCACCAAAGTGGGCGACGAACAGTCGCGCACCCGCGCCGCCATCCTGGAACTGGCCACCGGCGCGGTGAACTGGGTGGACCCGGGCCTCGGCCGGCGCCAGCTGAGCGTGCGCGGAGTGGGCTGGTCCGCGAGCGGCAGCCGCGCGCTGGTGCGCGGCATGGCGGCGGACTTCAACGACCGCTGGCTCTGGGTGGTGGACGTGCCCGGCTTCGCGGTGCGCCAGGTGGACGTACTGCACGACAGCGCGTGGGTCGCTCAGCTCTCGTACAGGCCGGATGGCTACCTGACGGCGAGACGATCTGGTTCACGTCGGAAGTTTCCGGGTGGGCGCACGCCTATACCGTCCCGGCCTCGGGTGGAACGCGGCGCGCCTTGACCAGCGGCCCGTGGGAGGTGCAGGGAGTGGAGCTGTCCCCCGACGGACGACGCTTCTATTTCCACTCCAGCGAGGTTCACTGGGGCGAGCACCATTTCTACGCGATGGGAACGGACGGCGCCGGCAAGACGCAGCTCACGCGAGGCGAGGGCCGGCACGACGGGGTGGTGAGTCCGGACGACCGCTGGCTCGCCATCATGTATTCGCAGGCCAATCATCCGCCGGAGCTGTACATCCAGGCCAACCGCCCCGGCGCGCCGTGGCGGCAAGTGACGGAGTCCACCACCGAGGAATTCCGTAGCTTCGCATGGCGCGTGCCGGAGCTGGTGATGGTCCCGGCGCGCGACGGGGTGCAGGTGCCGGCGCGATTGTACCGGCCCACGGGCCGGTCCAACGGCGCGGGCGTGATCTTCGTGCACGGCGCCGGCTACACCCAGAACGTGCACAAGTGGTGGTCGTCATATTCGCGGGAGTACCTGTTCCACCACCTGCTGGCGGAGCGAGGCTACACGGTGCTCGACCTGGACTACCGTGCGAGCGCCGGCCACGGGCGCGACTGGCGGGCCGCGATCTACCGGCACATGGGCGGCCCCGACCTCGAGGACAACGTGGACGGCGCGCGGTGGATGTCTCGCACGCTGGGCGTGGACTCCACGCGGATCGGGATCTACGGTGGCTCGTACGGCGGCTTCATCACTCTCATGGCCATGTTCACTACTCCGGGTGTCTTCCGGGCCGGTGCCGCGCTCCGGCCGGTGACCGATTGGGCGCACTACAACCACGGCTACACGGCCGCGATCCTCAACGAGCCGCAGGAGGACAGCACCGCGTATCTCAGGTCTTCCCCGATCTATTTCGCGGAGGGACTGAGCGGCGCCCTGCTGATCTGCCATGGCATGGTTGACGACAATGTCAATTTTCAAGACGCCGTCCGACTATCGCAGCGGCTCATCGAGCTGCGCAAGGAGAACTGGGAGATCGCCATTTATCCCGTCGAGCCGCACGGCTTTCGGCAGGCATCCAGCTGGGCGGACGAATACCGGCGCATTCTCCGGCTGTTCGACACCAACCTGCGGGAGCGGGAGACGGTGCGCACGGGGAATTAGACGCCGCATTCTGCGTGCTCGCCGCGCCGATCGGGCTCGCCGATCAAGAGCGGCGCATCCTCGCGCGGCCCGCGTAGGCGTTTGCCCGCGTCGCGGCCCCGCCGCTACATTCCGGCCGCCGGCACGGGGCGGTAGCTCAGCTGGGAGAGCACCTGGTTTGCAACCAGGGGGTCACGGGTTCGAATCCCGTCCGCTCCATCCTTGTTAATGGACGCCTCGACGCTCCATCAGTACCGAATCGTCAAGCTTTTCCTCGGTGCCGGCTTGGTGGCGGCGATGCTTGCGGTCGCGCTGCTCCGGACCGCCGGCAGGGCGACGGGCGGCCCCGCGGAGCCGGCGCGCGACGAGACCCGCGTCGGCCCCTGGCGCGATGTGCTCGGCCTACTGGTCGCCATCGCGACCTCCGGGACCCTCCTCTATCTCCTTTCCCATCGGCCTCGTCTTCCGGTTCTTCCAGACCTGGCAGTCCGTCGCCCTCCTGGTCGCGTTCGTGATCGTGGCGGCAGCGCCGGGGGTCTACGCGGTGAGGACGCGCGCCCTGTGACGCTGGCCGACCGGTGAAGGCGACCGACGACCTGTCGGAGAGCGTCGGCCTTTCGATCGCCGCGCTGGTCCTCGCCTCGGTGATCCCGATGGCCACCACCGGGCCGTTCGCCGACCTTCCGTACGGTCTCTTCGTCCTAGTGGCCGGCTACGCCGGTGTCGCGCTCACGCTGGCGGTCACGGGCACGGCCGGCGACGACTGGATGGCGGCGGCGGAGCGACCGGGTGGGGCGATCGTCTGGGCGGGATGCTGGGTGGCGATGGTGCTGGCGATCGCCGCGGTCGTCGTGACGGCACAAACGATGGATCTGCGCAACGGGGTGCTGGCCCAGGAGAACACGCTGCCCTATCTGCTGCTGCAACCGGTCGCCGCGCTCGGGTTCGTACTCGCGCTGGCGGTCGCGGTGAGTCACGGCGTGCGCCCGCCCATGGGGGACGCCCCCGGCGCGCGCCGCCTAGCTGAAGGACTGCACCTCCTGGTCGGATGCGCGGTCGGAGGCACGCTGTTCCTCGGAGGCTACTCGGGCCCGTTCCTCTCCGGACCCGTCTGGCTGCTCGCGAAGGCCGGCGCTCTCATGCTCGCGGTGCTGGCGCTGAGCCGCCGGCTTAGCGGACTGCCGGACGAGCGGCGGCGGGGCCTGGCCTGGCGCGTGCTGGCCCCGGCCGCGCTGCTCAACCTGATCGCCACGTTCGTCGCGGTCGGTCGGCCCCGGTGAACTGGGCCGGCTTCGGGTTCGGCGCGTCTGCGACCATCGCGGTGCTCGGCGCGGCCGTGGTAGCCCTGGCGCGCGGCGCCGCGCCCGCGATCGCGGGCTTCGCCCTCTCGATGCTCGGAGTAGCGGGCGTCTGCCTGACGCTGGGCGACGACTTCCTGGCCATCCTCATCGTCCTCGTCATGTCGGCGGCGCTGCCGGCAGGACTGCTCGCGGCCGCGAAGATCGCCCCCGCCGCCGCGCGGCCGCCGCGCCGGTCCCGCGTCTCCGTCGCGATCGTCATCGGCCTCGCGGCGTTCGCCGGGCTGACGGCGCTCGTACTCGGCACCGAATGGCCGCCCGCGGGTGGCCAGCGGGAGACGGCCGCGGTCTGGGTCGGCTGGGGGCTGCTCACCGACTCGGTCGCGGCCTTGGAGCTCGTCGGGGCGCTGCTCGCCGTCGCCGCCATCGCGGCACTGGTCCTCGCGAGGGCGGCTACGGGGCCGCGAGAAGAAGTGGAGGATCGGTCGCCGAGACCCTGACCTACACGCTGGTGGCGGCCGCGGCTGTCTTCTCGCTCGGCCTGGGCTCGCTGATCTGCCGGCGCAGCTTGCTGGGAGCGCTCCTCGCGTTCGAGCTGATGCTGGCCGCCGCGATCCTGACGACGGCCGCCACGACCACTCTCTCGGGATCGCAGAGCGCGCTGGGCCAGGTGGTAGCGGTCGTGCTCGTCGGGGCGGGCGCGGCGGTCGGCGTGCTCGTGATCGGCGCTCATCTGGCGAGCGCGGCCGGCGCGGCCGGTGGGGCCGGGGGGGGCGGCGGCGCGGGTCGGGTGGGCGGAGCGCCGAAGGCGTGAGCCGGCTGGTCGCGCTCGCGCCGGAGTTGGCGCTCGTCTGGACCTCCGTCACGTTGTTCGCCATGATGCCGGGCCGGAGGCGGCGCGCTTCGGGTGTCGTGCTCGTCGGCGGCGGGATCGCGGCGCTTGCGGCCGCGATAGGCACCATCGGCGTGAGCGACGAGTTCCTCTATCTCGCGTACCGGGTCGATGCCTACTCCCAGGCCGCGAAGGGGATAGTCATCGCCGGCCTGGTGCTCGCAGGCACCACCCGCGGCGCGACGGGGCACCCCGAGCCGGCCGCGGAGGACCAGTTCTTCCTGGTGGTCGCGGCGATGGGTCTCGTCGTCGCCGCCAGCCTGGTCGATGTGCTCGCGCTCTTCCTAGCCCTGGAGATCACGTCAGTAGCGATGATCGCGCTCGCCGGGCTAGGCAGCCTCGCCGACGGGCATCGCGGCTGGGGGCGGCTGACCAGCACGAGCCTCACGCCGTCGGCGCTCGGCGCGCTCGGCCTCGCGCTGCTCGTCGGAGCGACGGGGGCCACGCGGCTCGCCGACATCACGTCCGCGCTCGGCGCCGATGCCGCGCAGCCGGCCGGGTTCGCGGGCGCAGCGCTCTTCCTTTGCGGGTTCCTGGTGCGGTGGGGTGCGGCGCCGTTCTACGCCTGGCTGCCCCACCTGCTGCGCGACCCTTCGCCGCGCGCCGCGCTGTTCGCCGGTACCTCCATCTGGATGGGACTCGGCGTGGTCATCGTGCGTCTGGTCGCCGCGCTCGCGCCGCTCGGCCATTCCCTCGCCGTGCTCCTCGCGCTCGTGGCGGTAGTGGCCTTCCTGTTCGGGACCTCCAACCTGCGGCCACGAAGGGACGCGAGGTGCCTGCTGTCGTACCTGCTCGTGGCGCAGTCGGGCTTCGTGATCGCGGCGCTTGCGACGCCGGGCCCGCGGGCCGTTTCGGCGGCGCTCGCCGCCACGCTGGTGGTGGCTGCAGCCAACGCCGCGATCCTGCTCGTCCTCACCGACTCGACGGCCCGCGGGCCGGTCACCGGACCCGGCGACTTCCGCGCGATCGTTGGGCGCTCACCCTTCGTGGCCGTGCCGCTCGTCACCGGTCTCCTGGCGCTCGCCGCGCTCCCGCCGACCGCGGGGTTCCTGGCCCGGTGGCGCCTCCTCGACGCCGCCTGGCGCGAGGGATGGTGGGCACCGGCGCTGGCCGGGTTGGCCGCCAGCACCGTTCTCGCGTTCCTCGCGCTCGCCCTGGTGCGTCAGCTGCTGGTACGCGGGGACAGCGGGCGCGGGGCCGCCGCCGCTCCTCCGCCCGCGCGCGTTGCGCTGAAGGTGGCCTGGGCGCTCGCGATCCTGCTGCTCGTCCTGGCGCTGGCTCCGGGGCCGCTCCATCGCGGCGCCGACTTCCTGTCCCACTTCGTGATCTGACCTGACGGGCTTTGCTCCGCGGCACGCGCGCCGGTAGATTGACTCGTACATCGCATCAGGCATCGGTCTCCCTATCACCCATCACCTTTCGAAAGGCCTGCGCCGTGGCCCCCGTCATCGGCCAACCCGCTCCCGATTTCTCGCTGCCCTCGACCGCAGGGAAGGATGTCACGCTGTCGTCGTTCCGCGGAGACTCCAGCGCCCTGCTCGCTTTCTTCCCGCTCGCTTTCACCAGCACCTGCACCGCGGAACTGGGCTCGTTCTCCGCGGATTACCCGCAATTCGAGGCGCTCGGCACCCGCGTGCTCCCGGTCAGCGTGGACTCGATCCCGTCGCTCCGAAAGTTCAAGGCGAAGGAACGGCTCTCGATTGACCTGCTGTCGGACTTCAACCGGGACGTCTGCCGTCTTTACGACACCCTGCTCGCGGACAAGTTCTTCTCGCGACGCGCGTACTTCCTGGTCGACAAGGCGGGAACTCTGCGCTGGGCGCACACCGAGACCGAATTGGGGCACCGGCGACAGGACGAGGAGCTGATCGCCCAGATCAGGGCGTTATAGCGCCGGGGAGCGACAGCACGACGCCCACACGCACCAGGCGCGGGGGGCCGAAGTAGAGGGAGGGATCGGCGGCATCCAGGAGCGCGGCGCGCCGCCCGGCGAGCTGCTCGGCCGGGCTCCAGAGGCCGTCGTTGTTGAGGTCGAAGATCGGCGTGTAGAGCGGCGACTCCCGCGGGATCGTTACCGCACCCGCGGTCTCGCGGGAGGCGCGCGCCACCAGC
>JAUYOW010000068.1 GCA_030697825.1 Gemmatimonadales bacterium
GAAGGCGTCCCCCGCCCGCCGGATGCGACGGAACTGCCAGAGCTTGGAGAAGATGAGGAACCAGGATAGCGCGGAGAAGAGGGCAAGCACGATGAGGACGATCTTGGTCTCGACGCTCGACGTGGCGACCAGCTCCCACGAGGACGTCGGGACCGCACCGGCCACCTGCATCTCAGTCCGCCTCCTTGACTATCCATTCGTAAGTGGCGCGCAACCCGTTGTGCAGCGAGACCTCGGGACGCCACCCGAGGACGCGCTCGGCCTTCCCGATAGTGAGCGCATTGGCTCGGAGCTCGCCGCGGCGTTCCGGCGCGTGGTCCACGTTGACCTGGACCCCCGAGGCCGCGATCATCGCGTCGGCCAGCTGGTTCACCGAAGTCTGGACACCGGTGCCGATATTGAACGCCGGCCAGTCGAGCGAGCCATCCGGCTCGGGCAGCTTGGCGTCCGCGGCGAGGAGGTTCGCCCGCGCGACGTCGCCGCAGTAGACGTAGTCGCGGGTCTGCTCGCCGTCGCCGTAGATCGTGATGGCCCGCCGCTCCCGCAGCCGGCTGCCGAAGATGGCCACGACACCCGCCTCGCCGTGCGGGTCCTGCCGCGGTCCGTACACGTTCGCATAGCGCAGCGCCACCGACTCCATGCCGTACAGGTGGCGGTAGCAAGCGAGATAGTACTCCGCCGCGAGCTTCGTCACTCCGTAGGGCGAGAGGGGCAGCTTGGGCGTGGTCTCCACGTGCGGGGGCGGGCGCTCTCCGTAAACCACGCCGCCCGAAGATGAGAAGACGAAGCGCCGCACCCCACCGTTCCGCGCGCCCTCGATCAGGTTGAGCAGCGCGAGGACGTTCTCTTCCGCGTCGAGCACGGGGTCGGAGACCGAGACCCGGACGTCCACTTGCGCCGCGAGGTGGGTGACCACCTCGAAACCGCCCGTGACAACGAGGTCGCGCGCTTCCTCAGAACCGGTGTCGAGGCGCCGGAACTCGGCCCCCCTCGGCACGTTCTCGGGGCGCCCGCGCCCCAGGTTGTCGATGACCGTCACGGCCCAGCCTGCGGCGAGGAACGCGTCGGCGACGTGGGAGCCGGTAAAACCGGCCCCGCCGGTCACGAGCACCCGGCGTTTCACGCTGGCGCTACCTTCGTGGAAGGAGTTGGATGAAGCAGTGTGGCCCCGGACGAGACAGATCGGTACGGGCGGCCGGCGCGCCACCGCCGCACGCCCGCCGCCCGCGCCCGTCCGGTGCTCAGGAGGGCATCCGGCGGACCTGCCTCGCCGCCGCGCCGGCTCCGATGTCGGGCCGGGTGATCTCGATCAGTACCGCCGTTGAGGTGTGCTCGCGCGTGTTCACGATCAGCGCCCGGCCCTTGTCCTGCTCGACCGTGCCGACCCCGGAACGCGCGCTTCCCGTTATGGCGAAAACGTCTCCGAGCCGCACGCCTTCCTCGGCGCCGCGGTTGATGAAAAGGACGTCCTGGAGTCCGATGATCTCGCGGGTGTTGCGCAGGCCAACGACCTCACCGACGACTCCGTCCGTCACCTCCGCCGCGCGGGCGTTGGTCGGGAAGTTGAACGGCGCGACCTTGATGAGCGACTGCCCGTCCGTCAGCTGGCCGTAGATGGCGACCACGGTGGCGGCCACGTTGCCGTTGGCCGCGGCCGGCGACGAGACCTGGAGCAAGCCGGTCGGGTGTACGATCTCGCCGTAGCCGCGCAGCTCGCCGCCGCTACGGTACACCAGCAGCAGGTCGCCGCGCTGGACCGTCTCCCCCGGCGGCAGCGTGACCGCGACGTCGGAAAAGAGCTGGGCGCTCGTGCTGGTGGAAAGCCGGCGGATCGACGACGTCTGGATGTTGCCGACCACCCGGCCGGACGGCAGCGGATAGCCCTCGGTCAGGAAGCCGGCGGAGTAGTACTCGCCTGAACGCACCGCCCGATACGCACGCTGGTTCTGGATCTCTATGGCGTCCGCCGTTGGCCTCTGCGCCTGGTTCAGGACCGGCGAGAAGATGGTCGGCACGTGCATCGCGCGGGCCGGCGGAAGCGTCGGCCGCACGGTGTCGCCCGTGGGGGAGACCGTCACGTTCTGCTGAACGACCTGGCCCGCTGCCGGCTCCGGCTCAGGTTCGTCGGAGGGCACCAGCCGCAATTCCTCGCCCGGGAAGATCCAGTGCGGGTCTTCGATCACGTTGGTGTTCAGCCGGTAGATCTCGGGCCAGAGCAGTGCGTCCCCCAGGAACTGCTGCGCCAGCGACCAGAGTGTCTCGCCCTCCTGCACCACGTGCGTGGCCGGCGGCGGCGCCAAGGGCGCGGCCGCGGGCTGCTGTGGAGCCGGCGCGGCGGGGGCAGCAGGCTGTTGCGACACCGCCGGGCCGGCCAGCAGGCCGGCGAGCAGCGCCGCGCCGATCATCGATGCACTAGAACGGCAGATCGTCGTCCTCCTCATCGAGCGCCTCCGGAAAGTCGTCGAAGGATTCGGCCGACCCTTCCTTGCCCTGCTTGGCGTCCTTCTTTGCTCCGGCCGCGGCGGTGGGGGCGGCTGCACGCCGCCCCGTCTCTCCGCCCACTCCACCCGCGCCGCCCGCGCCGCCATCACCGCGGCCGGCGAGCATCATGAGCTCGCGCACGTTAACCTCTGTGACGTACCGAGTCTGGCCTTCCTTGTCCTCGTAGGTGCGGTACTCGATCCGCCCCTCGACGTACACGCGGTCACCCTTCTTGAGATACTTCTCGACCACGTCGGCGAGACCCGACCCCTTGTTGTTCCACACCACGATCTTGTGCCACTCGGTCTTCTCCTGCTTCTCCCCACCCTGCGTCGTCCACTGGCGGCTGGTCGCGAGCGAAAACGACGCTACCCGGCTGCCGTTGCTGGTGCTCCTGACCTCCGGGTCGGCCCCGAGGTTCCCGATCAGCATCACCTTGTTCAGACTGCGGCTCACATGCTCCTCCTGAGGACCGGCTCGGGTACCACGGACGTGACCCAACTATAGGAGCCACAAGGGGTTTTGTCAACCAAAACCAACGCACTTCGTATCATTTTCTTGCGGCTCCGGGGGCCAGATCGAGGGCCATCGTGAGGGCATCCTCACGAGGGTCGCGATAGTAGTCGAGGCGCGTCCCCAGGGGCACGAATCCGGCCCTCTGGTAGACCCCGATCGCGGCCTCGTTCGACCGGCGGACCTCCAGGAAAACGCGGCCTGCCCCCTCCCCGCGAAGCCACTCGAGCATCGCCGCGACCAGGGCCGTGCCCACGCCCCTTCGCAGCACCCGCGGCTCCACCGCGAGGTTCAGGATCTCGCCCTCGTCCGCGGCGAGGGAGCAGACGCAGTACCCGATCAGCAGCCCGCGCTCGTCGTGCGCCGCGAACCCGCGCACTGCGCGCTGCGCGAGCATCTCCTCGAACGAGCGCTTCGACCAGGGATCGGAGAAGACGCGCCGCTCGATCTCCGCGACCCGCGCGATATCGTCGGCGCGGAGCGGCCTAATCGATGGAGAGGCCATACCGGGCGAGATGGCGTGCTTCCGCCTCCGCGGGCCGGCCGTACACCGGCTCCCATCCGGCCGGCTCGGCGACCGGAAGGGCTCCGTTAGGCACGTTGACGAGCCCGAGCAGCGCGGCGGCCGACGCGTGCGTCCAGTCAGCGCGGACGAGCTCGCCCGACCGCGGCACGGGCGCGTCCGCCCGCGAGAGCTCCGGAGGCAGGAAGACCTCGATGACCGGCAGCCCCTTGGCGGGGAAACCATAGATGGCGCGATACACGTCGCCGCGCAGCGCGTCATAGGTCGCGAGCACCGCGCCACCGTGGGGCGCCGCGGCGCGCGCCGCGCCGAGGAGGGACGGCGCCCGATAGAGCGGCGCGCCGAGCGCGCGGCACAGCCCCTTGGCGAACGCGATGCCGATGCGGAGTCCGGTGAACGAGCCCGGCCCGTCGGCGACGACGACCCCCTCGAGGTCGGACGGGCGGGCCCCGCGTCCTTCCAGGAGCCGCGCCGTCACTCGTTCGATGTCGCGAGAGAGGTCCCGCCGGCTCTCGAGCACGACGTCCATGGCGGGCTCCCCGCGCGCCGAGAGCGCGAGCGTGGGCCGGTCCGTCGCGGTGTCCATTCCCAGCAGGAGGCTCACGGGTACTCCAGCCGTCGCCTGCCGGCCGGGCCGGGGTGCGAGAGCGCGATGCGATGGGTCAGCGCCGGCGCCGCGGCGCCCAGCCGCTCGGGCCATTCGATGAGCACGACCGTGTCCCGCTCCGCCAGCATGTCCTCGAAACCGAGATCGGCGGTGTCTTCGGGGCGCTTGATGCGGTACGCGTCAACGTGATAGACGGTGACCCGGCGCCCAGCGTACCGATGGACGAGAGCGAAGGTCGGGCTCGTCACCGGCTCGGCGACTCCCAGGGCCGCTGCGATGGCGCGCACCAGCGTGGTCTTGCCCGCGCCCAGCTCGCCGCTGATCCCGACCACGACGGGCGGCCGCAGCGCGCCGGCGAACTCGGCGCCCCACGCCGCGAGCTGCCGCTCATCGACGAGTGCGCTGCCCACGTCTGCCCCTCCCCGCCGTCCCGGCGGGCGCGCCGGCCGGCCGGCCCGTCGGCCCGCCCGCGGCCTTCAGGTCCAGTACCTGGTCCCGTATCTGCGCCGCCAGCTCGAAGTCGAGATCGTCGGCCGCGCGTCGCATCTCCCGGTCCAGCTCGTCCAGTATCTTCGCCCGCTCCTCCGAGCTCGCGTCGGCCCACGAATGCCCGGCCTGGGCGATCACCGAGAGCGGTTCGGCGCGCGGCACCGGGTCCTCGCGCGCGTCCGCGACCCGCGTGGTGAAGCGGATCTCGTCCACCGACTTCACGATCGAGCGCGGGGTGATCCCGTGCTCCGTGTTGTACCGCCGCTGGACCTCGCGGCGCCGGTCCATCTCCTCGAGCGCCGCCTTCATCGAGTCGGTGATGCGGTCGGCGTAGAGGATGGCCCGGCCCTGCACGTGGCGCGCCGCGCGCCCCACCGTCTGGATGAGCGCGGTGCGCGAGCGCAGGAACCCCTCCTGGTCCGCGTCGAGCACCGCGACCAGCGAGACCTCCGGCAGGTCGAGCCCCTCGCGCAGGAGGTTGATCCCTACCAGCACGTCGAACTCGCCGAGGCGCAGCCCGCGGACGATGTCCATCCGCTCGATCGCGTCGATGTCGGAGTGCAGGTACCGCACCCGCACGCCGACCTGGCTGAGGTAGTCGGTCAGGTCCTCCGACATCCGCTTGGTGAGTGTGGTCACGAGCACCCGCTCGCCGCGCCGCGCCCGCAGGCGGACCTCCTTGAGCAGGTCGTCCACCTGGCCCGCCACCGGCCGGATCTCCACCTGCGGGTCGATGAGGCCGGTGGGCCGCACCAGTTGCTCGACCACCACGCCGCCCGACAACCGCAGCTCCGCCGGGCCCGGAGTGGCCGACACGAACAGCACCCGCGGGGCCAGCTCGAGGAACTCCTCGAAGCGCAGCGGCCGGTTGTCGAGCGCCGACGGCAGCCGGAACCCGTACTCGACGAGGGTCTCCTTGCGCGACCGGTCGCCCGCGTACATCGCGCCCAGCTGCGGGACCGTCACGTGCGACTCGTCCACGATGACGAGGCAGTCCTTGGGCAGGAAATCCATCAGCACGGCCGGCCGCTCTCCGGGCGCGCGGCCCGAGATGTGGCGGCTGTAGTTCTCGATGCCGTGGCAGGTGCCGACCTCGAGCAGCATCTCGAGGTCGAAGTGGGTCCGCGACTCGAGCCGCTGCGCCTCCAGCAGCTTGCCCGCCGTCCGCAGCTGGATGAGCCGCTTGGCCAGCTCGGAACGGATCGCCGAGAGCGCGCGCTCGAGGTTGTCGCGGTTGGTGACGAAGAGCGTCGCCGGATAGATCGCGCACCGCTCGAGCTGCGCCACCGCCTTGCCGGTCAACGGATCGATCTTGGTGATCCGCTCGATGGTGTCGCCGAACAGCTCGATGCGGACCGCCTGCTCCTCGTAGGCCGGGAAGACCTCGATCACGTCGCCGCGGACCCGGAAGTTGCCGGGCTCGAAGGCGACGTCGTTGCGCTGGTACTGGATGGCGACGAGCCGCTCGAGGATCGGCCGGCGGCCCACGACCTCGCCCGTCACGAGGCGCACCATCTGGCCGCGGAACTCCGCCGGGTCGCCCAGGCCGTAGATCGCCGAGACCGTAGCGACCACCACCACGTCGTCCCGCTCCACCAGGCTCGACGTGGCGCGCAGCCGCAGCCGCTCGATGTCGGCGTTGATCGAGGCGTCCTTCTCGATGTAGGTGTCCGAGGACGGGACGTACGCCTCGGGCTGGTAATAGTCGTAGTAGGAGATGAAGTACTCGACGGCGTTGGAAGGGAAGAACGACTTCAGCTCGCCGTAGAGCTGCGCCGCGAGCGTCTTGTTGTGCGAGAAGACGATCGCGGAAAGGCCCAACTCGGCGACGACGTGCGCCATCGTCATCGTCTTGCCGGAGCCGGTGACGCCCAACAGCACCTGGTGACGGTCGCCGCGCCGGAACCCGCGCACCAACTCGGCGATCGCCCGCGGCTGGTGGCCCGCGGGCTGGAACGGCGCTTCGACGGTGAGACGGGTCACGCGTCGGGACGTTCGCGGCGGCCGACCTCCGCGATTCCTTTCACGCGGCGGATGGCTTTCATGACCTTGTTGAGGTGGGAGAGGTTCTCGACCTCGACGATGACGTGTCCCGTCGTGCCGCCTTCGCCGCTCTGCAGCTCGATATTGCGGATGTTGGTGCCGGCGTGGGCGATCGCGGTGCAGAGGTCGGCGTAGAGGCCGCGTCGGTCGTCACCCATCAGGCCGAGGCGCACCATGAAGACCTCGCCCTCCACCTCCTGCCAGTCGAGGTCCATTCGCCGCTCCGGCTCATCGCCCAGCGCGAGGAGGTTGGGGCAGTCCACGCGGTGGATGCTGATGCCGCGTCCCCGGGTCACGTAACCAGTGACCTTGTCCCCCGGCACCGGCTGGCAGCATTGCGAGTAGCGCACCATCAGCCCGTCCACACCCTCGATGCGAACGCCCTTCCCCACCCGCATGCGCTGCACCAGCCGGCCGATGGCGCCCGGCGCCGCGGGCTTCGGCTCCGCCTCGTCGGCGGAAAGGTCCGGAAAGATCGCGCGCAGTACCTGCCCCGTGGACACGTCGCCGCGGCCCAGGGCCGCCTCGAGGTGCACCCGGTCCGGGAAGGAGAAGCTCTGCGCCGCCTTCAGCACCTGGTCGTCGCCCGGCTTGGAGAGGCGGCGGCGGCGCAGCTCGCGCTCCAGTATCTCCTGGCCCAGCGCGACCGAGGTTGACTGCTCCTCCTGCTTGACCCACTGGCGGATCTTCTGGCGCGCGCGGGCGGTGTGCACGTGCTCCAGCCAGTCGCGCGAGGGACGCGCGTTGGGCGACGTCAGGATCTCGACCGCGTCGCCGTTCTTGAGCGTGCGGTGGAGCGGCGCGATGCGCCCGCTCACCTTGGCGCCCTGGCAGTGGAGACCCACCTCGGTGTGGATGGCGAAGGCGAAGTCGATCGGCGTCGCGCCCTTGGGCAGCTGCTTCACGTCGCCCTGCGGCGTGAAGACGAAGATCTCGTCCTGGTAGAGGTCGATGTGCAGGAACTCCAGGAACTCCTGCGGAGTCTGTGCCTCCTGCTGGCGGTCTAGCAGTTGCCGGAACCAGGTGAGGTGGCGGTCCAGGTCGTCGCGCGGGCGGCCCTCCTTGTAGAGCACGTGCGCCGCGATACCGTACTCGGCGGTGTGGTGCATCTCGCGGGTGCGTATCTGGATCTCGTAGAGGTGGCCGGCGGGGCCGAAGACCGTGGTGTGCAGCGACTGGTAGCCGTTCGACTTGGGCTGGGCGATGTAGTCCTTGATGCGCTCCTGGAGCGGCGTCCAATGGGAGTGGATGACGCCCAGAGCATGATAGCAGTCGGGCACCGTGTTCACCAGCACCCGGATCGCCATCAGGTCGTAGATCTCCTCGTACGGCAGGTTGCGGTTCAGGATCTTCTTGTTGATGGACCACAGGTGCTTGGGGCGGCCCGTCACCTCCACGTCGGCGATCCCGGCCCGCTCCAGCGCGCGCCCCAGCGGCTCGCGCATCCGCTCGACCAGATCCTCGCGCTCGGCGCGCTTGGCCGTGACCTTCTTCGCGAGCCCCTTGTACTCTTCGGGCTCCAGGAACTTGAAGGCGAGGTCTTCCAGCTCCGCGCGCACGTTGCCCATGCCGAACCGGTGCGATAGCGGGGCGTAGATCTCGCGCGTCTCGAGCGCGATGCGGCTCCGTTTCTCCTCCGGCAGGTGCTCGAGGGTGCGCATGTTGTGCAGCCGGTCGGCGAGCTTGACGATGATGACCCGCGCGTCCTTCGCCACCGAGACCAGCAGCTTGCGGTAGTTCTCGACCTGCTCTTCGGCGCTGGAGCGGAAGGTCAGGGTGGAGATCTTCGTCAGGCCGTCCACGATCGTGGCGACCTCCGCACCGAACTGGGCCTCGACGTCCGCGATCGTGACGTCGGTGTCTTCCACGACGTCATGAAGGAGGCCGCACGCGATGGACACCGAGTCGAGGTGCAGCTCGATGAGGATGCGCGCCACCGCGATGCCGTGAGACACCGCGTCCTCCCCCGACCAGCGCTTCTGGCCCCGGTGCGCCTGGGCGGAGAGCCGGTAGGCGCGCTCCAGGAGATCGAGGTCGAGCCGGTCGGCCAAGGGCTCCAGGACGTCGGAGAGCCCCGGAATGGCGGGGACGCGGACGGTGGTCACGGCAGGAGACCCGACTCCGCGAAGCTCACGTAGCGCCCGTGCCCGACCACGACGTGGTCGTAGACCGGCAGGTCGATGATCCGGCCCGCCTCGACGAGCTGCCGGGTGATGGCGCGGTCGTCGGCCGACGGGGTCGGATCGCCGGACGGGTGGTTGTGCACCACGATGATGCCGGCCGCCGCCTCCGCGATGGCGCCGCGGAAGACCTCGCGAGGATGGACCAGAGAGCTGTTCAAGATCCCCCGGGTGATCAGGAGGTCGCGCAGGACGGCGCTCTGGCTGTCCAGCGCGAGCACGTGGAACTCTTCGGCGGCGAGGTCAGCCAGTCGCGGCGCGTACCAACGGTACACGTCCGCCGCCGTCCGGATGCGCGGGCGCTCGCCTCGCCCTTCTTCCTGGAGCCGGCGGCCCAGCTCCAGCGCCGCCACCACGCGGGCCGCCTTCGCCTCACCGACGCCGGGCACCTTGGCCAGCTCGGGCGGGTGGCGGCGTGCCAGACTACCCAGCGCCGGTCCCCCTTCGGCCAGGAGCGTACCCGCCAGGTCCACGGACGACAGGCCCGAACGGCCAGTGGAAAGAAGGATTGCGAGGAGTTCCGTCGTGGTCAATGCACCAGCGCCCAGGCGGAAGAGGCGCTCGCGGGGGCGGTCGGTGACGGGGGTTTCGCGGATCAGCATCGGCATGGGCGCCAAAATAGGCCATGCTCTTCCAACCGACGGCGCTAAACCGTGCCGCCGAGTGGCGAATCTATGCGACGCGGGCCGACAGAAACATCTAGAGGGCCGAGCCGGCCGCGCGTCACATCCCCGCCCCGTGGCACTTCTTGTACTTCTTCCCCGACCCGCACGGACACGGATCGTTCCGCCCCACCTTCGGCACCGAGGCCCCGCCACCCATGCCAGCGCCGCCCAGGCCACGCACCGACCCGCCGGCCTGCGCGCCCGCGCGACCCGAAGGCGACCCGACCGCCTCGCGCGCATCCTCTGCGACGAAGTCCGATGCCGCGCCCCTCCCAAGCCGCCCTGCCGCCCCCTCCGGTGCCGGCCCGCTGAACGTCCGCGGCATCGGCTGCGGCGGCGGCGGCGGCCCGGCGCTCACCTGAACCTTGAGGAACTGCTCGGTGAACGTGCCGCGCAGGTCCGCCATGAGGTCCACGAACATGTCGTAGGCCTCCTTCTTGTACTCCACCAGCGGATCGCGCTGGCCCCACGCCCGGTACGTGATCGCGTTGCGGAGCTGGTCCAGGTCGTAGAGGTGGTCCTTCCACTTCTCATCGAGCGTCCGGAGCATCACCTGGCTCAGGATCTGCTCGGCCAGGTTCTCGAGGACCGTCTCGCGACCGGTGGCGTCCACCGAACGCAGGCCGCGGCCGTACTCGTCGAGCGCCTTGATCTTGCGCTGGAACGCCTCGCGCGCCCGGATCCGCACCACCTCGATCAGCTCGCCGCGGTTCGGGTAGCCACGCTGCTTCAGCTCCGGCACGGTCACCAGGAACTTCATCTGGAGCGCCTCGTGCAGGATCTCGAAGTCCCACAGCTCGGCGTGGCGCGACAGGGCGGTGACCTCGTTCACCGGCTTGTCCATGGCCGCGTCGATCATCCGGATCGCCTCGGCCTTCAGCTCTTCCCCGCCCTCCAGCGCGAAAAGGCGCAGCGAGTATATCACCTCCCGCTGCTGGTTCATCACGTCATCGTACTCGAGGAGCCGCTTGCGCGCCTGGAAGTTCTGGAGCTCGATCCGCTTCTGCGCCCCCTCGATGGATCGGGTGACCCACGGATGCTCGATGACCTCGCCTTCTTCGGCGCCCATCTTGTCCATCAGCCCGGCGATGCGGTCCGAGCCGAAGAGGCGCATCAGGTCGTCTTCCAGGGAGAGGAAGAAGATCGAGCCGCCCGGATCGCCCTGCCGCCCCGAGCGTCCGCGCAGCTGGCGGTCGATGCGCCGCGACTCGTGGCGCTCGGTTCCGACGATCGTGAGCCCGCAGGGCGGGTCCGTCTGGCAGCCCAGCTCCAGGATCTTCAGGGGGTCGAGGTCCGGCGTTTCCAACCCCTGGCCGAAGGGCGCCTGCCGCGCCGTGATGCCGCAGAACCGGCACTTGGTGACCCCCGGGCCCAGCTTGATGTCGGTCCCGCGGCCGGCCATGTTCGTCGCGATCGTGATGGCGCCCGGCTGCCCGGCCAGCGAGACGATCTCGGCCTCGCGCTGGTGGTACTTGGCGTTCAGGACTTCGTGCTTGAGGCCGCGGCGCTTCAGCATGCGGGACAGCGTTTCGGAGACCTCGACGCTCACCGTCCCCACCAGTACCGGCAGGCCGCGCTGGTTCTGCCGCTCCAACTCGTCCACGACCGCGTTGTACTTCTCACGCCGCGTCCGGTAGATGCGGTCGTGCCGGTCGATGCGCCGCACCGGCCGGTTGGTCGGGATGACCGAAACCTCGAGCCCGTAGATCTTGAAGAACTCCTCTTCTTCCGTCTCCGCCGTGCCGGTCATGCCGGCCAGCTTCCGGTACATGCGGAAGTAATTCTGGATGGTGACCGTGGCGAGCGTCTGGGTCTCGCCCTTCACCTGCACCCCTTCCTTCGCCTCCACCGCCTGGTGCAGGCCGTCCGACCACCGCCGGCCCGGCAGGATGCGGCCGGTGAACTCGTCCACGATGTAGATCTGGCCGTCCTGCACCACGTACTCCACGTCCTTCTCGTAGAGCGCGTGGGCCCGCAGCAGCTGGTGCACGATGTTCAGCTTCTCGCTCTTGGCGGCATAGTCGGCCTCGAGTTGCGCGCGCCGCTCCAGCTTCTGGTGCGGCGTCAGCTCCTCGTCGTGATCGACGCGCGCGACTTCTTCCGAGAGGTCCGGCACGATGAAGAGCATCGGATCCTTGGGCGAGAGCGCTTCGACCCCGATGTCGGTCAGGTGGACCGAGTGCCCCTTCTCGTCGAGGACGAAGTACAGCTCCTCCTCGGTGTGGCGGAGCTTCTGCTCCTTGGCGGGGAGCTTCCGGTCGGCGAGGTGATCGAGCTCGACGCGCTGCACCAGTTTCTTCGCGCCCTGCTCCTGCTGGAACTTGAGCAGCCGCTTGTGTTTCGGCATGCCGAGATGGACCTGGTAGGCCTTCACGGCGGCCCCGTACTGATCCCCGTCGGCCCAGAGCTTCTCGGCCTGCGCGATCAGCTCGCTGGCCACCTCGTTCTGCCGCCGCACCAGCCCGACCACCTGCTGGTTGACCTCGGCGTACTTGGTGTCCCCATCGTTCCCAACCGGACCCGAGATGATGAGCGGCGTCCGCGCCTCGTCGATGAGGATCGAGTCCACTTCGTCCACCATCGCGAAGACGTGGGCCCGCTGCACCCGCTGGGCGAGCGAGAACACCATGTTGTCGCGCAGGTAGTCGAAGCCGAACTCGTTGTTGGTGCCGTAAGTGATGTCGCAGTTGTAGGCGCCGCGCCGTTCCGGCGTGCCGGGCTCCGTGTCGTCGATGCAGCCCACCGTGAGGCCGAGCCACCGGTAGACGTGCCCCATCCACTGGGAGTCGCGCCGCGCCAGGTAGTTGTTCACGGTGACGAGGTGGACGCCGGTGCCGGGGAGCGCGTTGAGGTAGGCGGGAAGCGTCGCCACCAACGTCTTGCCCTCGCCCGTCGCCATCTCGGCGATCTTGCCCTCGTGCAGCACGATGGCGCCGATGAGCTGGACGTCGTACGGGACCATGTCCCACGTCAACTCGTGGTTCGTCACCATGACCTTGGTGCCTATCAGGCGCCGGCAGGCCTCCCTCACGGTGGCGAACGCCTCGGGGAGCAGCTCGTCGAGCATCTCCGCCGTGGCCTTCTGGAGCGCTCGCTCCTGCCCCAGCAGGTCCTGGTCGAGGCGGTCACGCTCATCAGGGTCCGCGCAGGCGTGCTTGGCGGCCCTGAGGCGCTCGACCTCGGCATGGATCGCGCCCGTCCGCTCCGTGATGCGGGCGCGGAACCGCTCGGTCTGCCTCTGGATCCCCTGGTCGGGCAGCGCGCGCAGCGCCTCCTCGTGGCGAAGGATCTCGTCCACGATCGGGCGCAGCTTCTTCAGTTCCCGCGAGAAGCGCGATCCGAAGACCTTCGCTACCAGCTGCTGTATCTGCATGCTAAGGTCTCGCGTTCACTGTCTGGTCCGTCCCGCTGGGCCCCGAAGGGCGGCCGTGCGCCTGTGCCCCTGTGCGCCTGTGCCCCTGTGCCCCTGTGCCCCTGTGCCCCTGTGCGCCTGTGCCCCTGTGCCCCTGTGCCCCTGTGCCCCTGTGCCCCTGTGCCCCTGTGCCCCTGTGCCCCTGTGCGCCTGTGCCCCTGTGCGCCTTTTCACTGATACAGATGATGCCGCGCGATATGGTC
>JAUYOW010000069.1 GCA_030697825.1 Gemmatimonadales bacterium
GTGTTATATTGGCAAGCTGGCCGAAACCCGGCGAATTGCGTGCGGTTCCCCGGCCCGCTAGGTTGGGCTTCTCAATCCTCATTGCAGGGAGCAGGGCGCGAGCGT
Organism: Gemmatimonadales bacterium; assembly: GCA_030697825.1. Classification (NCBI taxonomy): domain Bacteria; kingdom Pseudomonadati; phylum Gemmatimonadota; class Gemmatimonadia; order Gemmatimonadales; species Gemmatimonadales bacterium. The sequence goes on from JAUYOW010000069.1 coordinate 106, forward strand.
GGCAGGCGACGCCATTCAGATGATGGGCACCATCACCGAGGTGCTCCCCAACACCACCTTCCGCGTCGAACTCGAGAACGGCCATGCGATCCTGGCTTACGTCTCGGGCAAGATGCGCAAGAACTACATCCGCATCCTTCAGGGAGACCGAGTGGCGGTCGAGCTGTCACCGTACGACCTCACGCGGGGACGGATCACGTATCGGTACAAATAGGTGATGAGGTGATGGTGGTGATGGTGGTGATGAGGTGAGAGGGGTCCGCCGCAGCTGAATCCGAATCACCGGCCTTGCCGTTCCGCACCGATCTCCAAACCGGCAAACCAGTTCCTTCCAGGCGACGGCTCGAGGTAGCGATTCGCCGCCCCGTTTACTCAATGCGGCCTCGTCCCGATCCGTCCCCACCGGATGGCGGTGAGGAAAGGCAGCGCCCTCCAGGAGTCGTGGTCGAACGAGTAGTAGACGAAGAGCGGCCGGCCCCGGATGACGCGCCGGTCCACGAAGCCCCAATAGCGGGAATCGTACGAGTTGTCGCGGTTGTCCCCCATCACGAAGTACTGTCCCGCCGGCACCACGATGGGGCCCCAAGTGCCGCGCGTGGGGCGGTAAGTGTCGCGTTCCACTCCCTGGATCAAGTACTCGATCTGCCAGGCCCGCATTTCGGGATCCGCGGGGTCGGACATCGAGTCCACGTGCTGCGCGAAGGCCTCGTTCCCGGGAACTTGGTTCCGGTAGAGCACGTTGTCGCGCATCTCGAGGGTGTCGCCCGGCGTACCGACGACCCGCTTCACGACCTTCACATCGAGCTGGGTCTTGGAGTCGAAGACGACGATGTCGCCGAGGTGCGGCTCCCGGAACGCCGGGAGCCGGGTGTGGATCAGCGGCAACTCGGCGCCGTACAGAGCCTTGTTGACGAAGAGGAAGTCGCCGACGAGCAGCGTGCGCTCCATGCTGGAAGACGGGATGCGGAACGCTTCCACGAGGAGCGCGCGCAGCACGAACCAGATCACCAGCGCAACGGCTATCGACTTCACCCATTCCCACGCCCAGCGGCCGAAGGACTTGGGCTGCGACGCCGCCGCTTCGGCTGCCGGCTGCTTGTTCTGGGCACTCACCTGTTCGGCCATGTATCCCCTGTGCGTCGGTGCGCCTGTGCGCCTGTCTTCTAAGGTACCCAGTCGGCAATGAATATGTTCGTTTCGCCCCGCACCCGGCCGTTGCGGTTGGAGGCCCACACCAGTCTCCTGCCGTCGGGGGAGAACATCGGGAAGCTGTCGAAGTCCGCGTAAGTGGTCACCTGTTCCAGGCCCGTGCCGTCGAGGTTCACGATGTAGAGGTCGAAGTTCCGGCCGCGCGGATTGGTGTGGTTGGACGCGAAGATGATTCGGCGGTCGTCGGGGGTGAAATAGGGCGCGAAGTTGGCGCCGCCCAGGCGGGTGACCTGGCGCCGGTCGGTGCCGTCGGCGTTCATCGCCCACAGCTCCATCCGGCTGGGACGCACCAGCTGCTGGCCCAGGAGCGTGCGGAACTGTGCCTGGTCCTCGGGCGTCTCCGGATGGAAGGCCCGATAGACGATGAGCCGTCCGTCGTGCGAGAAGAACGGGCCGCCGTCGTAGCCCACCTCCGTGGTGAGCCGCCGCACGTTCGATCCGTCGGTCCGCATGGTGTAGATGTCGAGATCGCCGTCCCGCTGGGACGTGAATGCGATAGTGCGCCCGTCCGGGGAGAGCGTGCCCTCGGCGTCGTATCCCGGTGTCGATGTGATGCGCCTGTTGTCCGATCCGTCAACGCGCGCCGTGAAGATGTCGAAGTCCTCGAGCTTCCAGACGTAGCCCTGGGAGTAGTCCGGCGGCGGCGGGCACTCTCGACCCGAGAGGTGGGTCGAAGCGTAGAGGACGCGGCGGCCGCGGTCGTAGAAGTAGCCGCAGGTCGTTTTCCCTTCACCGTTCGACACCCGCCGCCTAGCCGATCCGTCCACGTTCATCACGTACTGCTGATCGCAACCTCCGCTGTCCACGGTGGCCTGGTAGATGAGCTTGGTGCCATCCGGCGAGAAATACGCTTCGGCGTTCTGTCCGCCGAAGGTGAGCTGCCGAATGGCGGCAAGGTGGACCTCGCCGGAGTCGGGCATCACGGTCGCCGATGGCGGCACGGGGGGCTGGCGTGGAGCGGCTGCGACGGCCAGGACGCCCAGGGCGGCTACGATGAGGCTGCGCGTGCGGTTCATGGGGACATTCTAAGCGCGCAGACGGCGCCGCTCTAGCCCCTCAGGGAACGGGAGCCGCCGCACGGTCGGCCGGCGTCGGAGTAAGGCGGGTCTGGTATGCCTGTCGGTACCACACATAGCTCGCGTATACGGTTTTCACGTAATCGTTGGTCTCGCGGATCGAAACGCGCTCGGCGAAGAGATCCGGGTCGTCGAATTCCGCCCAGCGTCGCCAACGCGTCACCCGATCCGGTCCGGCGTTGTAGGAGGCGAGCACGGCCCAGATCGGGAGCGAATCCCGATCGATGCGGTCGCGCAGGTAGCGCGCCCCCAAGTGGAGGTTGAAGTCCGGGACATACAGAAGGTCCGGGTCGTACGGCCCGAGGCGCATCCGGTCGGAGAGCTCGCGTCCGGTGGCCGGCATGACCTGACCGATGCCCCGCGCGCCGGCACGTGAGCGGGCGCGCGGCTCGAAGCGGGACTCCTGGCGGATGATGGCAGCCAGGAGGAGCGGATCGACGCACTGCTCGGCAGCCTCCGCCTCGATGACGGCTCGGTACGGGATCGGGAAGAGTGCCCGCGCGACGCCCGGCACCATGCCCGCCCGCCCCCGTGCCGCCTCGCCCAGACTGATCGCTTCGCGCGCGAACCCCGCTTCAGAAGCGGCGGCGGCGGCCGCGGTCAGCAGCTGCACCGAGGCCGCCGTATCGCCCACCCACCCGGCCGCCTCGGCCCGCGCGTCGGCGTCGAAGCCGAGGCTGGCGAGGAGGCGGATGCGCTCGCGGGCCCGCGCGGGGGGGAACGATCCCGCCCTCGGAAGCGGCAGCGCGGTGTCAACCAGGAAACTGCCGCTGTCGCCGAGGATCTCGCGGGCGCGAACGCCGTAGAAGCCGAGCGGGAACTCCGCGGCGAGGCGCCGGAGCGCCGCCGCGGCCGTCGAATCGCCGAGGATGAGGCGCAGGCGCGCGTCCCAGTAGCGCGGTGCCAGGCCAAGTTGCCCCGTGCTGTCGCGGGCGAGCGCGCCGCCCACGAGGGCCGCCGCCGTGTCCGTCGCACCGCGCACGAACGCGAGGAGTCCGAGTCTGAACCGCGCCACGTTGGCGGCCGGAGCGTCCGTGAAGCGCCGCATCAACACCCAGTAGTGGGCACGCTCCTCATCGGGCTCGCCGCGCGAGCGATCGTGGTCGGCGAGGATCACCACGGCGCGCGCGATGCTGGTGTCGCCGCGGTACTGGCGCGCCAGGGTGTCGGCCAGCACCTCCGCCGCATCCCAGAAACCCGCGGCTGCCAACGCCCGCACCCGCTCGAAGGCGATCAGCGTCGCGGGCGGGGACGCGGTGCGCCGGCGGGCGCGCGGACTGGCAGGGCGCGCGGCGGCGCTGTCCAGCGCCGCCA
>JAUYOW010000070.1 GCA_030697825.1 Gemmatimonadales bacterium
TGGCCGACGCCCATCGATAGGAATTTGAATCGCCGCTCCCAGAGTATGCGCCTAGTGCCGAGCTGCGGCGAGAGGGGTGCGGGCGCAGAACCGGTCCGCCGACGCGCGTGCGCACCGACGCCACGCTCAGGTCACGGTCGACTTGCCCCGTGGCGAGCCACAAGTAGATGATGCGACGGCTGACGCCCAACTGCCGGGCGATCGCCGCCTTTGTGAGGCCCTGATCCAGCAAGTGTCTGAGCAGCACCAGTCGCTCCCATCCGTACACCGGTGTCTCCCCGCAACAAGGAGACCCCAAGGTGAAGGCAAGGCTGGGCGTACCACCACCCAACCGGGATCACGACCGAGTGTGCAATTTCACCCGGTGCTTCTGTGCAATTTCAAACCGGTGATGACATAAACTGCCATCAGATTGCGGTGGGCGATAGGCCGAGCGGCCTAGGGGCCGCGAGCCCGTCCGTTAGCCAGGGGCGTCGCCCGCCGTGCTAACCAATCGCGCTTAAGTGGGCCGTGCCGGCGCGCCTCGCTCGCCTGGTCCAACCGTACTACTCGAGCACGATGCGCCCGCCACACGCGCCAGCGCCCCGCCTGCGCCCCGATCTCGGCCCGGGGCTATCCGGGGTGGCCTCGCCGTGCGCGGCCCGTCCAGCCGCCCGCCGCGCGCCGTAAGCCATAGTTGAGCCATAGTTGGGCCGGAAAGCGAACGGGGCGCCGAAGCGCCCCGTTGGCCAAGTCCTTGTCCTGTCTGATGCCCGAGGAGAGATTCGAACTCTCACGCCGTCGCCGGCACGGGATTTTGAGTCCCGCGTGTCTGCCATTCCACCACTCGGGCGGCTGGTACTGACGTGATGAGTAATAGGTGATGGCTGATGGGTGATGGGGGCCGCACGAATTCCCCCTTCACTCATCACCTATAACTCCTACCCATCACTCATCACCTATCACCTACGGGTCTTCCCAAGATCTCGCTCAGCACCACGGCGTCTCCCGGCCGCCCCGTCGCGAACCGCGCCAGCTTGCCCGGCTTGGCGGCCGTGACGCGTCGTTCCACCCGGGCCTCCGCCGCTGCGACCTTCTCGTGCCAGGCCTGGTGCTCCACCCTGCCGCCGATGGCCGCGCCCTCCTCGACCACCGCACGTCGCGCCGTCTGCTCGCTACTCAGCTCCTCGTTCGAGACCTCCGGCGCCACCTCGCGGTCGGCCCAACGACGGCGCGCCTCGATGATGGCGGCGGCCTGGTCGTCGTAACCGGCCCCCTCGAGGCTGACTACCGTTTCATCTTCCGACGTCTTGTCCGCGTCGTCGTCCTCGAACTCCAGGACCGGGCGGCGGGTCACGCTGGGTCGGGCAGGCTTCTTGGGATAGAACACTTCGCGCGTCGGCTGCTGCTTCATCAGGCGATTCGCCGCGGCCTTCCGCGCGTCCGGGTATGCCCGCGCCCGGACCTCCTCGTCCGACTCCGCCGCCGGACGCGGCCGCTGCGGCGGCCGCGTGGCCACCTGCTCCGCCGCCTTCAGCTCCGCAAGGGCCCGCGCCAACTGGCCCATCGGCGCGCCCGATTCTCGCACGCTCTCCGTGGACTCGAGGGACGCGCCTGTGGACCGCGCCGCCGGCCTCTTCTTCTTGCCGAAGAGCACCGCGACGACCCAGAGGATCAGGATCGGCCAGACCAGATTGAAGTCCGCGAGAATCACCCTGCCCTCACTCCCCTCTCTCCCCTGTCTCCCCTGTCTCCCCTAACTCCCCTGACTCCCCTGCTCTCCACCAGTCTCCTCCGCGATCGCCGTCCGCATCGACGTATCAGCCTGCACGTTCCGGTACCGCGCGAAGTCCATGATCCCGAGGTTTCCCTTCCGGAACGCCTCGGCGATGGCGAGTGGTATCTGGGCCTCCGCCTCAACGACCTTGGCCCGCATCTCCTGCACCCGCGCCTTCTGCTCCTGCTCCACCGCCACGGCGAGCGTACGCCGCTCCTCCGCCTTGGCCTGGGCGATCCGCTTGTCCGCCTCCGCCTGGTCGGTCTGAAGCTCGGCGCCGATGTTCTTTCCCACGTCCACGTCGGCGATGTCGATCGAGAGGATCTCGAATGCCGTACCGCTGTCGAGACCCTTGGCCAGAACCGTCTTCGAGATCATGTCAGGGTTCTCGAGCACCTTCTTGTGCGACTCCGCCGAGCCGATGGTCGAGACGATCCCTTCGCCCACCCGCGCGAGGATGGTCTCTTCACCCGCGCCGCCCACCAGGCGATTGATGTTGGCGCGGATGGTGACGCGCGCCAGCGCCAGCAGCTGGATGCCGTCCTTGGCCATCGCGGCGACCTTGGGCGTCTGGATGACCTTGGGGTTCACGGAGAACTGCACCGCCTCGAGCACGTCGCGGCCCGCGAGGTCTATCGCCGAAGCCTGCTTGAAGGTGAGCCCGATCCCGGCCTTGTCCGCCGAAACGAGCGCGTTCACTACCCGGTCCACGTTGCCATGGGAGAGGTAGAGCGACTCGAGCTCGTTGATGTTGAGCGAGAGCCCGGCCTTGGTGGCCTGGATCAGCGGGTAGACGATCCTCTTGGGATCGACCCCCCGGAACCGCATGCCGATGAGCGTGCCGAACTTCACCCACACGCCGGAGGCGGCCGCCGTTATCCAGAGGCGGATGGGGACGAAGTGGAAGAACGTGAACACGAGACCGATGCCGGCCACTACCAGGACGAGCAGGATCGGACCGCCGAGATTTTCAGGCATGCCAGGCTCCAGTAGGTTGAGAGACCCGCGTCACGCGGGAAGCTTGGGTGCGGGCCGCACCAGGACGCGCATTCCTTCGGCGCGGACCACTGTTACGACCGTGCCCGCATACACGAACTCGCCTTCGGTCGTCACGTCGACCCGCTCGCCCTCGATCTGCGCGATGCCTACCGGCCTCAGCTCGGACAGGGCGACGCCGATCTTGCCCACGAGGTCCACCCTCGGCTCGGCGGAAACGAAACCCTCCGCGCTCGCCACTGCCTCCTGATGCAGTATGCCGGCGAGTCGGCGGCTGGCCGGCAGGTGCAGCAGGAGCGCGACTCCGACCGCGGCCACGATCCCGACACCCACGGCGACGCCGGTGATCAGTTCCCAGATGTTGGGCCACCCGGCGGTGGTCCTCCCCAGCATGAAGAATATGAGGCCGAAGATGATCGCGCCGAGGACGAGTCCGCCGACCAGACCGATCTTGGGATGCACGGCCATAGAGTTGTGAAGCTAGCGACCCGTCACGACGCCCGCGAGGCCCGCTGGAAAGAGAAGGGCGCCGGCATCGTTCGCCGGCGCCCCACTTTCCTTCGCGATCCCGCTCAGCCGCCCGTTACATCTCGTCTTCCGGCGGCCCACCGGGCTGCCGTGCCCCCGGCCGCGGACGGCGCTGGAACTGCGGCTCCGGCTGGCCCTGCTGCGGCCCCATCATCCCCGGCCGGGACCGGTCGCGGACCCGATCCACCTGGTCCATCAGCGCCCGCCGCATCATGAGCAGCCGAGCGCGCTGGATCGGCGTCAGGAACGCCGCCAGCTCCCGCAGCTCCTGCTGCTCGAGCTGAGCCCGTGCCACGTGGTTCTGCGCGATGGCGTCGAGCAGGCGGGCGAGGCTGTCCTGGTTGGCCGCCACGCCGGGCTGGAGCTGCGCCACTGCCGCGCGGTGCAGGTCCGCCTCACGGCGGCCCAGGTCCCGATGACGGTCTTCGTTGGTGCGCCCCGCCTGTCGCAGCCGCTCCATCTGCTGGTCGTTGAGCCCCAATTCCGTCTGGACCCGCTGCGCGAAGCGTTCCTGGATCTGCTGTTGGAGGCGCTCGCGGTCCGGCCGCCCCTGCATCCGCATCCCCATTCCGGGCTGCATCTCCATTCCGGGCTGCATCCCCATCCCCGGCGCGGGTTGAACCGTCACGGTGTCCGGCGGCGGCGGACGCCGCGGTGGGTTCTGCGCCAGCGCCACACCGGCACCCAACACCAGGACCGCCACGGTGGTGGCGCGATGGATCACGTGCTTCATATAGCTCCCTCTTTCGACTGCATTGCCTGCAGCAAGGCTCGCAGCTCCGGTTCCGACAGATCGTCAACCGACATAGCAGACGCACGGGGGACAGTGGCGTTAACCGCTCGGACCTGGTCCACCACTCGGAGAACGGCCTCCGCCTCGCTCTGGTCGAGCGAATCAACGCCCGAGACCGGCAGCGTGACGACGACCGAAGCTGTGTGTCCACCGCTCCGGACGCCCATCATCGTCACCGTGCCGGCGACGATCACGAGCGAAGCCGCGGCCGCGACCCGCAACCCGCGCGGTGCCGAGAGGACGCGACCGATCAGTGTGGCGGGCGCTTCCGGCTCCTGGTTCAGCCGCGCGAGAACGCGCGCCGCCACCCGCTCCGCGTCCACCCGCGCAGCGCTACGCTGCGCCTTCGCATCCAGCTCCGCGAGCGCCTTCGCCAGCCCCGTGGGCAGTTCGTTCATCGGATCCATGACTTCAACCTCTTCACCGCGTGGTGATAGTGCACCCGCGCCGCCCCTTCACTGATCCCGAGCCCGCCCGCGATCTGCGCGTACTCCATCCCCTGCTGGGCCCGGAGCAGGAAGACCTCGCGCTGGAGCGGCGCCAGCGCCGCGATCCCTTCCTGGATCTTTTCCGCCGTCCAGGTCGCTTCCGCCTCGCCGTCCGGCGTCCCGCCGGGGTCCCGCAGGTCGGGTGTCAGCTCGATCACCTGCCGCCGTTTCCACTGCCGGCGCCGGTCCTTCAGAAGGTTGCTACCGATGGTGAGCAGCCACGTGCGGAAGCTCGATCCGCCACGGAACGACCGGAGTCCCCGAAACGCCTTGAAGAAGGCGTCCTGGCTGATGTCCTCCAACTCGTCGTCGGGCGCGCCTTGCACCGCCAGATAGCGGGCGAGCGGCGTGCTGTGCCGCCGCACCAGCTCCGCGGCCGCGCGCTCGTCGCCCGCCAGGTAGCGGGCGATCAGGTCGCCATCCGACTCGACGGCGGTCGCCAGTGCTCCCATTAGTCGAAGAATTGGACGTTCCAAGGTGGGGCCCGTTAAGGCGCAGGACCGGCCGGCTCAGGGGGCCTCCATGCTCGGTTCTCCTCGCACCCAAAATGCGCCAAGCCGAGCCCTTGCGCGAGATGTGAACCGCCGCGATACTTCGGCTTCGAACGCTCGTTCGAAACAATCCGAGTGCTCATGACAGGATTCGACAACCGCCGGGAAAACCTGCTCGCTGTAGCGGCCCGAGTCTTCGCGGCTACCGGCTACGACCGCACTTCCATGCGGGACTTGGCCCGCGCGTCGTCCATGAGCCTCGCCGGAATGTACTACTACGTGAAAGGCAAAGAGGACCTGCTCTTCCAGATCCAGCGGAACTGTTTCGAGCTGGTTCAACAGGGTGCGCTCGATGCCATCGGCCGTCAGCTATCGGCCGAGGAGCGACTGGCCGCTTTCATCCGCCACCACGTCACGTTCTTCGCGACTCACATGGCCGAGATGAAAGTGCTCGCGCACGAGGCGGAGTCGCTCTCCGGAGCGGGGCTCGAGACGGTCCGGCGGCTCAAGCGCGGGTACGGGGACGTACTGCTCGGTCTTCTGACGGAGCTCGGCGGCCACGGTTCTGGAGCGCAGGTGGACCGGCACGTCGCCGCCTACACGTTGTTCGGCATGATGAACTGGATCTACACCTGGTACGACCCCAAGGGCCCCGTCGATGTGGCGGAGCTCGCCGACTCGATCACCCGGCTGTTCCTGAACGGCTACTCTGCGGAGGTCTCGGTAAGATGACGGCGACATTGGAGAAGGATACGGCGACGAAGCGGCTGGTGAACTACCGGACCGAGGACGGCATCGCCGTCATCGAGCTGGACGACCCGCCGGCCAACACCTACACCTACGAGCTGAACCGCCAGCTGGACGACGCGATCCTCCGGGCGCGGTTCGACGACACCGTGTACGTGATCGTGCTGCGCGGCGCCGGCAACAAGTTCTTCTCGGCGGGCGCGAACATCAGCATGCTGAACACCGTCACGCCGCAGTTCAAGTACTACTTCTGCCTGCACGCCAACGAGACGCTCAGCCGTCTCGAACAGACCCCCAAGCTGGTCATCGCGGCGCTCAACGGGCACACGGTGGGCGGCGGCCTCGAGATCGCGATGGCGGCCGACATCCGCATCGCGCGGAAGGAAGCGGGCAAGATCGGCCTGCCCGAAGTGAACCTGGGCGTGCTCCCGGGGACGGGCGGCACGCAGCGCATGGCCCGCCTGATCGGCAAGGTGAAGTCGCTGGAGCTGATGCTCTTCGGCAAGCAGCTGTCGTTCGATACTGCCAAGGATATGGGCCTCGTCAACGACGTGTGGGACGCGACGCCCGAGGCGTTCTGGGACCAGATCATGGCCTACGCCAGGCAGTTCTGCCCGCCGAACAAGGCGGCCATGGCGGTGGGCCACATCAAGCGCTCGGTGCAGTCGGGCCTCGAGGTGCCGTTCGAGTACGGGCTGGCGCTGGAGCGTGAGCTCCAGTCGTTGCTGTTCAAGAGCCAGGACGCCAAGGAGGGCATCGCGGCATACGTCGAGAAGCGCATGCCGGTCTTCAAGGGCAAGTGATGCGGACGGACCTCTACATCAACGCCGGGTGGGCGCCGGCCGCGGCCGGCCGGCGCTTCCCCGTGGTGAACCCGGCGACCGAAGAAGTGTTGGGCGAGGTCTCGGAGGGGGACGCGCAGGACATCGACCGGGCCGTGCAGTCGGCGCGGGGTTGCTTCGAGTCCGACGGGTGGCGGAAGCTCGCGCCGAGGCAGCGTGGCAGGATGCTGGCGAAGGCGGCCGATATCCTGGAGTCACGGCTCGACGAGTTCTCGAAGCTCGAGACGCAGCACAACGGCAAGCCGCTCTTCGAATCGAAGATCGACGTATCGATGGCGATCGAGACGCTGCGGTACTACGGCGGCTGGGCGGACAAGATCGTGGGCGATACCCTGCCCCTCGCGCCCAACTTCCTCACCTACACGCTGAAGGAGCCGGTCGGCGTGGTAGGCGCGATCACGCCGTGGAACTTCCCGCTCAACCTCGCCACCTGGAAGTTCGCGCCCGCGCTCGCGTCGGGCTGCACGGTGGTATCGAAGCCGCCGTCGGAGACGCCGCTCACCATCCTCCTGATGGGCGAGGTGTTCGAGGCCGCCGGCTTCCCGGCCGGGGCGTTCAACGTCGTCGCGGGGAGCGGGCGGGTGGCGGGGAACGCGCTGGTGCGGCATCCCGGCGTGGACAAGATCGCTTTCACGGGCTCGACGGAGGTCGGCAAGGGCATCATGCGCGAGGCCGCCGAGACGGTGAAGCGCGTGACGCTGGAGCTGGGCGGCAAGTCGCCCAACGTGATCTTCGCCGACGCGGACATCCCGGCGGCGATCCGCGGGGCGCAGAACGGCATCTTCTACGGCAAGGGCGAGGTGTGCGCCGCGGGGTCGCGGCTCCTGGTCGAGCGCCAGGTGCACGACCAGGTGGTCGAGGAGTTGGGCGCGCGCGCGAAGAAGCTCTTGCCCGGTGATCCATTCGACAAGAACACCCGCTTGGGCGCGGTAGTCTCCCTGAAGCAGCAGCAGACGGTCCTCCGCTACATCGAGCAGGGGAAGCAGGAGGGCGCCGAGCTGGTCGCGGGCGGGAACGCGGCCCAGGTGAACGGCAAGGGCTTCTACGTCGAAGCCACGGTGTTCGACCAAGTGAGGCCGGAGATGACGATCGCGCGGGAGGAGATCTTCGGCCCGGTCCTGGCGGTGCTCACCTTCGACGACGTCGAGGAGGGGATCGCGCTCGCCAACCAGTCGATGTACGGGCTGGCCGCGGGCATCTGGACCAAGGACATACAGAAGGCTCACCGGGTTGCCCGCGCGATCCGCGCCGGGACGGTCTGGATCAATACGTACAACTTCTACGACGCGGCGGCTCCGTTCGGAGGGTACAAGGCGTCGGGATTCGGGCGGGATCTGGGGCGCGAGGCGCTCGAGGGGTATCTGGAAACCAAATCGGTATGGGTCAGCCTGCAGTGAGCGGTAGAGTTGCAGGGTTGCAGAGTTGCAGCGGCTGCCAGTGGGCAGCGATCGGGGGGATATGCGCGACGCCGTGATCGTAGATGCGGTGAGGACGCCGATCGGGAGACACGGTGGGGCGCTGGCGTCCGTGCGCCCCGACGACCTGGCGGCCGTGCCGATCCGCGCGCTGCTGGAGCGCACTGCCATCGACCCAGCGGTGATCGACGACGTGATCTTCGGCTGCGCGAACCAGGCGGGAGAGGACAACCGCAACGTCGCGCGAATGGCGGCGCTCCTGGCCGGGATCCCTCCCGAAGTGCCGGGGCAGACGGTGAACCGCCTCTGCGGCTCCGGCCTCCAGGCCGTGATGAGCGCGGCGCACGCCATCCGGTGCGACGAGGGCGAGTGCTTCGTCGCGGGCGGCGTGGAGTCGATGTCGCGCGCTCCGGTAGTGATGCTCAAGCCGGGCGAGGCCTGGCCGCGCAGCGCACCGCAGGCCGCGGACACGACCATCGGGTGGCGCTTCGTCAATCCCGCCATGCCCTCCCGGTGGACGATCTCGCTGGGCGAGACGGCGGAGATCGTCGCGGACCGGTACCACATAACGCGCGAGGACCAGGACCGGTTCTCCGCGGAGAGCCAGAAGCGGGCCGCGGGCGCGCTCGCGGATGGCGTCTTCGAGGATGAGATCGTGCCAGTGGAAGTGAGGACGGACGGACGGACCGACCGACGCACGGTCGTGGACCGGGACGAGCATCCGCGGCCGGAGGCCACGATGGAATCGCTCCAGAAGCTGAAGCCGGCGTTCCGCAAGGCAGGCGGCACGGTAACGGCGGGCTCCAGCTCGGGGATCAACGACGGGGCCGCGGCCCTGCTGGTGATGGAGCGGAAAGCGGCCGTGGCGCGCGGATACCTGCCGCTGGCGCGGGTCGTGGCGAGCGCGGTCGCCGGCGTTGACCCAGACGTGATGGGCATCGGCCCGGTGCCCGCCACGCGCAAGGCGCTCCAGCGCGCAGGACTCCACGTGAAGGACCTCGACCTCGTCGAGTTGAACGAAGCGTTTGCCGCCCAGTCGCTCGCCTGTATCCGCGAGCTGGGCTTTCCCGAGGACCAGGTGAACGTCTATGGCGGCGCGATCGCGCTGGGCCATCCACTCGGCGCGTCGGGCGCGCGCATTCTGACGACCCTGGTGCACGCGCTCAGGCGGCGCGGCGGCCGTTACGGGCTCGCCACGATGTGCATCGGCGTGGGCCAGGGGATCGCGATGGTCGTGGAGAGAGAAGCATGAGAGAACCGGGGAGCGGGGAGCGGTACCTTGGGGAGCGGTACCTTGGGTGGCCCGTCGCAGTACTCGTGCGCCGCGATGGGCACCAAAAGGTACCGCTCCCCGCTCCCCGCTCCCCCGGGATCCCCACCCATGGCTGAGGGCGCCTTTTCTACGGTCGCGGTCTCCATCGAGGCCCACGTCGGGACCATCACGCTCAACCGCCCCGACAAGCTCAACGCGCTCACGGCGGAGATGGTGGACGAGCTGGCCGACGCGCTCCGGATGCTCACCGGAGCTGAAGCGGTGCGGGCCATCGTCATCACCGGCGCGGGGAGCGCGTTCTGCGCCGGTGCGGACCTGGGAGCACTGAAGGCGATCCTCGACGCCAGGGACGAGGCGGCGGGCCGACGGCTGGTGGACGGCGCGCGCACGATCCACCAGCTGATCCGCGAGGCGCCGCAACCGGTGATCGCGAGCATCAACGGCGTGGCGGCCGGAGGCGGCGCGAACCTCGCGCTGGGCTGCGATCTCCGGATCGCGGCCGACACCGCGAAGATCGGGCAGGTCTTCGCCAAGCTGGGCCTGCACCCTGACTGGGGCGGCAGCTTCTTCCTGCCTCGGCTGGTGGGCGCCTCGAAGGCGCTGGAGCTCTTCCTCTCCGCCGAGCTGGTGGACGCCCCGCGGGCGCTGGCGCTGCACCTCGTCAACCGCGTCGTCCCGGCGGACGAGCTGGGCGCCGCCACCTCCGCCTGGGCCAGGGCCATCGCCGCGGGGCCACCCCAGGCGGTCCGCCTGGCCAAGCAGGCCGTCTACCGGAGCGAGCGCGCCTCGCTCGACGAGATGCTGGACTGGGAGCTGGAAGCGCAGATGGCGTGCTTCGCCAGCGGCGACTTCCAGGAAGGACTTACCGCGTTCCTCGAGAAGCGAGACCCGAACTTCACCGGTCGCTGAGGAGACAAGACTCAATGCTGCGCGTGCACACCTTCGACGAGTGGATCGACCTCTTCAAGTCCTGGCAGACCGACATCGGCCTGGCGGCGCACGAGATCCGGGACTTCAAGTTCGACATCAAGTTCGCTGACCCCGAGGTGGACGAGATCGAGTTCGGCCACTACCGGGGCCAGAGGAAGTGGCCGACCATCATGCACATCCCGGACCAGCGGATCCGGGACGCCCTGCTCAACCTCATCGTCTACCAGGGCGACACCGAGTTCGCATCGGTGGAGCAGCAGCGCAACCTGCTCGAGAATTCGCCGTCGTCCTACGACCTCCTCTCCATCATGCGCGTGATGTGCGAGGAGATGCGGCACGGCTGGCAGATGTCGTACCTGCTGGTCGCGCATTTCGGCGACGAGGGGAAGCGCGAGGCACAGAAGCTCCTCGAGCGCCGCGCCTTCGAGGGCAAGCGCCTCCTCGGCTCGTTCAACGAGCGGGTAGACAACTGGCTGGACTTCTTCACCTACACCCAGTTCATCGACCGGGACGGCAAGTTCCAGTTGAAGATGCTCTCGACCTCGGCCTTCGATCCGCTCGGCCGCTCCATGGGGCCGATGCTGAAAGAGGAGTCGTATCACCTCGGCACCGGGAACAACGGGCTGCTGCGGATCATCAAGGCGGGAAGGATCGAGCTGGAGATCATCCAGCGCTTCTTCAACAAGTGGGTCCCGACGGCGTTCGACCTCTTCGGGACCGACAACTCGTCATCGGCGCACTGGGCGTACGAGTGGGGCCTCAAGGGACGGTTCGACGAGCGGGAGAACCCGCAGCCGGCCGAACGGCCACACCTGAACGAGGCGTCCCGCGGGCTCTACCGGCAGGAGATCTCGCGGCTGGTGGACCGGATGAACCAGCTCATCCCCGACCGCGACCGCTGGCTCAGGGTCCCGGAGCTCCAGTTCAACCGGAAGATCGGCCAGTGGGCTCACCAGCACTGGACGGTGGACGGCCAGGAGATCCGCGCCGACAAGTACGCCGAGTACCAGGCTTCGGTGCTGCCCCAGCCGGAGCACTATGCCAGGCTGAACGACATCTTCAAGGACCAGGACTGGATCACCCCGAAGAAGTCCGACCTGCCGGAAACCGCCTGAGCGGCGGACTGGAGACCGGCGGCCCCGCGCGGTAGGTTGGAAGCATGGGCGGGCCGCTGGTCATAGCGCATCGCGGGGCGTCGGGGTACGAGGTCGAGAACTCCCTCGCCGCGTTCCGGGCCGCACACACCTTGGGTGCCGACGCCGTAGAGCTGGACGTTCACGCGACGGCCGACGGCGCCCTCGTCGTCCACCACGACGAGATGATCGGCCCGCACCACATCGCCCACTGCTCGCTCAAGGAAGTCCGCGCGCAGCCGCTGAAGAACGGCGAGCCGGTGCCCACGCTCGACGAGGCGCTCGCGGTCATTCATCCGCACCTGAGCGCGTTCGTCGAGATCAAGTCGATGAGCCCCCGGCTGGACGAGAAGCTCTTCGCGATCCTCGACGCGGCGCCCGCGCCGCAAAAAGTGGCGGTGCACGGCTTCGACCACCGAATAATGCACCGGCTCGGCGAGCGCCGGCCTCACCTCAGGCGCGGACTCCTGTCGTCGTCCTACCCCATCTGGCCCATCCGCGTCCTGGAGGACGCCGACGCCACCATACTGTGGCAGCACTGGGAGCAGGTGGACCAGGCGCTGGTCGAGTCCGTTCACGCCGCGGGCATGACGATCTACGTCTGGACCGTGGACGGGCCGGCGGCGATGCAGCGCCAGCTCGCCCTGGGGGTGGACGGCCTCTGCACCGGCTATCCCGACCGGGGCCGAGCCGCGGTAGATTCCCTGCCCCGGTGAGCCCAATACGAGCGGTCACGGTCGTCGGCGCCGGCACGATGGGGCACGGCATCGCGCAGGTCGCCGCCCAGGCGGGCTACGCCGTGCGGCTGGCCGACTCCGTCCCGGGAGCAGCCGCGCGCGGCTTCGAGCGCATCCGCAACAACCTGGACGGCGCGCTCGAGCGCGGCAAAGGCACGGCCGAGTCGCGCGAGGCCGCCCTGGCCCGGCTCACCGCATCGGACGACGTCGAGACCGCCGCCCGAGGCGCCGACCTCGTCATCGAAGCTATCCCCGAGGAGCTGGAGCTGAAGCGGGAGCTGTTCAGCCGGCTGGAGAAGATCCTCCCTCCTCCCTCCATTCTCGCGACCAACACCAGCTCGCTCTCCGTTGCCGCCATCGCCGGAGCGGTCTCCCACCCGGAGCGAGTGGTCGGCATGCACTTCTTCAATCCCGTGCACCTGATGAAACTGGTCGAGGTGGTGACGCACCCGGGCACCGCCGACGCTACCCGCGACGCCGCGGTAGCCGTGGCGCGCCGCATGGGCAAGGAGCCGATCGTGGTGAAGGACTCGCCCGGCTTCGCCTCCAGCCGACTCGGCGTGGTCCTCGGCCTGGAGGCGATGAGGATGCTGGAGGAGGGGGTCGCCGGCGCGGAGGACATTGACCGCGCGATGACCTTGGGCTACAACCATCCGATGGGGCCGCTGCGCCTGACCGACCTCGTGGGGCTCGATGTGCGCCTGGCCATCGCGCGGTACCTCCACCAAACGCTGCGGTCCGACCACTACGCCCCGCCGGCCATCCTCGCGCGCCTGGTGGCCGAAGGAAAGCTCGGCCAGAAGACCGGGCAGGGATTCTACACCTGGACGGAGCCATGAAAGAACCACCTCACGTCCTGACCGAGCGCCAGGGCGGGATCGGCATCATCACCATCAGCCGTCCCGACAAGCGGAACGCGCTGGACGCGCCTACGCACGACCAGTTGCTGGCCGCATTCGAGGCGATGAAGCGGGACGAGGCGGTGCGGGTCGTGGTACTCACCGGCACCGGGAAGGCCTTCGTCTCCGGCGCGGACGTGCGCGAGTTCGTGGGACAATCGCCGGTGGACATGCTGGGCCGGCTGCTCCAGCAGCCCTCCGCGATCGAGGTCGCCGACGGGTTCCCGAAGCCGCTCATCGCCATGATCAACGGCTACTGCCTCGGCACCGGGAACGAGCTGGCGATGGCGTGCGACATCCGGATCGCGAGCGAGGACGCGAAGTTCGGACAGCCGGAGATCAACCTCGGGATGATCCCGGGCGGCGGCGCCACGCAGCGGCTCCCCCGCCTGGTCGGCCTGGGCAAGGCGCTGTGGATGATGTATACCGGCGCGATCCTCGACTCGTCGGACGCCCTACGGATGGGCCTGGTGGACCTCGTGGTGCCGCCCGAGCAGCTGCGCCCGCGCACCATGACCCTGGCCCAGATGATCGCGTCGAAGAGCGCGGTGGCCCTCGCCATGATCAAGGAGGCGGCGCGCGCCAGCGTGCGCGCCCCGCTCGACGACGGGATCCGCCACGAGCAGAGCCTGGCCAGCGTGGTGTTCTCGTCGAAGGACATGCAGGAGGGGCTGAAAGCCTTCCTGGAGAAACGTCAGCCGCGATTCACCGGAGAGTGAGCAGCCCTGAAGCCGCGGGCGTCACCGACGTCCACGTCCACATCCAGCCGTGGCGGCAGATGAAGCCCGCCGTCATGGAGGCCATGCGGCGGGGCAAGGAGGACCACTGGGAGTTCCTCCTCGCGCTCATGGACGACCCGAAACTCCTGCTCGACATCATGGACAAGTCGGGGATCTGGCGGGTGGGGATGGTGAACTACCCGAGTCCCGACCTGATGGGCTTCACCGACGAGACCAACACCTTCGCGGCGCGCTACGCCGAGGCAGCGCCGGAGCGGCTGCTGCCGTACGGCGGCGTCCACCCCCGCTTCGCCGGCGACATCAATGCCCAGGTGGACGAGCTGCTGGAGCTGGGCATCCGATGCCTCAAGATCCACCCGTCGCACCAGCTCTTCCCGGCCAACGCGCACACCCAGGGGATGCAGACGCTGGGCGCTATCTACCGGCGCTGCGAGGACCGCGGCTTGCCGGTGATGATCCATACCGGCACCAGCATCTTCCCCGGGGCGCGCAACAAGTACGGCAACCCGATGGAGCTCGACGACGTCGCCATAGACTTCCCCGACCTCACCATCATCATGGCGCACGGCGGCCGGCCACTCTGGATGGACGAAGCGTTTTTCATTCTGAGGCGTCACCGGAACGTGTACCTGGACGTGTCGGGCATTCCGCCGCTCAAGATCACGGAGTACTTTCCCCGCCTCGGCGAGATCGCGGATCGCGTGCTGTGGGGGACGGACTGGCCGAGCCCCGGAGTGCGCGATCTGAAGACCAACCTCGATCAGTTCATGAGCCTGGCGTTGTCGCCGGACGTCAAGACGGCGGTAACGTGCACCAATCCGCTGAAGGTGTTCCCACAGTAAGGAGACTACGGTGATCAGTAGTGGGCAGGGTTGCAGAGTTGCAGCGGTTCGCAGCTTGCAGGCGACAGGACTGGCCTGCCTCCTGGCTGCCCTTCCGCTCCAGGGACTGAGTGCCCAGAACGCCGGGCGCATCCCGTTCGAGACGTACACGCTGCCCAACGGGCTGCGCGTGGTGCTGTCGGAGGATCGCTCGACCCCCATCGTGACGGTGAACGTCTGGTACCACGTGGGGAGCGCGAACGAGCGGGTGCGGCGGTCCGGCTTCGCGCATCTCTTCGAGCACATGATGTTCCAGGGGTCAGCCAACGTGCGGAAGGCCGAGCACTTCCAGCTGGTCGAGCGCGCCGGCGGCGAGATGAACGGCTCGACCAATGAAGACCGCACCAACTACTTCGAGACACTGCCCTCCAACCGGCTCAACCTCGGCCTGTGGCTCGAGGCGGACCGGATGCGCTCGCTGGCCATCACGCAGGAGAACTTCGAGAACCAGCGCCAGGCGGTGAAGGAGGAGCGCCGGCTTCGGGTGGACAACCAGCCGTACCAACGGGTACTCCTGGAGGCCCTCACAGTGCCGTTCGACTCGACGGGCTGCTTCGCCTATGCGCACACGGTGATCGGCGACATGAGCGACCTCGACTCGGCCCGGGTCGAGGACGTGCAGGAATTCTTCCGCGCCAACTATGCCCCCAACAACGCTGTGCTGACGATCGTGGGCGACTTCGATGCGGCCCAGGCTCGACGGCTGGTCGAGCAGTACTACGGCGACATCCCGCGCCAGGCCGACATTGCGGACGTGCGGTGCGAGACGCGCTACGGTACCGGTACCCGCCGCGTGGACGCGACCGACAACAACGCCAACCTCCCGGCGGTCGTGCTCGTCTACAAGGTGCCGCCGCGGTCCGACGCCGACGCCCCCGCGCTCGACCTGCTGACCACCATCTTGGGTGGCGGCGAGTCGTCCCGCCTCAACCGGCGGCTGGTGCGCAGCGAGCGCTCGGCCCTCGCTTCCGCCGGCTTCGCCAACCTGCGACGCGGGCCGGGCGTACTGCTCCTATTCGGCATCGCCAACCAGGGCGTCGAGGCCTCGCGCGTCGAGGTCCAGCTGAACGAGGAGGTGGACCGGTTGCGCAGCGACTCGATCGCCGAGGCCGAGTTGGCCAAGGCGCGCAACCAGTACCGCGCCGGAGCCATCCGCTCGCGCCAGAGCACCATGGGCGTCGCCGAGACGCTCCAAGGCGCGCTGCGCTTCCAGGGCAGCCTCGAGGCTGCCAACACGGAGACCGATCGCTACATGGCCGTGACCGTCGCCGACCTGCGCCGCGTGGCGCAGCGCTACCTGATGCCGGAGAACCGGCTCACCGTCGTCGTGAACCCGCCGGCTAACCGGGGAGGGAGCAACTGATGCGCGCTCCTGGAATCGCCCTGGCCGCCGCAGCCATGATGGCAGTGCCGTCCGTGGCCGCCGCGCAGGTCCCGACCACGCCTCCGGCCCCGACGGCGCTGCGCCCAGTGCGCTTCCCGCCGTTCGTCAACGCGCGCCTGGCCAATGGCGTGAGCCTCGTCGTGGTCGAGAACCACGAGCAGCCGGTGGTCACCGTGTCCCTCGCCGTGCCCGCCGGCGGACGGTACGAGCCCGCCGACCGGAGCGGCCTGGCGGGCATGGTCGCCACGCTGCTCACCAAGGGAACCGAAAGCCGCACCGCCGACCAGATCGCCGCCGAGGTCGAGGGCGCGGGTGGCGGGATCGGCGCCGGCGCGGGCAACGACTTCCTGTCCATCACGGTCTCGACCCTGACCGCGAACCTCCCGCAGGCGATGAACGTGCTCGCCGACGTGGTGGCGCACGCCAACTTCCCCGCCACCGAGGTGGACCTCGCCCGGACGCAGGCGCTGTCCACCCTCCAGCTCACGCTCTCCCAACCGGCGGCGATCGCGCAACGCATATTCGACCGCGAGGTCTACGGCGAGCACCCGTACGGCCGCAGCGAGACGCAGGCTTCGCTCCGGGCCATCACCCGGGACGACATCGTGCGCTTCTTCAACGAGCGGGTGAAGCCCGCGGGCGCGCTCCTGGTGGTGGCCGGCGACGTGCAGCCGGCCGCGGTGCGCCGGCTGGCCTCCGAAGCCCTCGGAACCTGGCAAGGCGCTCCGGCGCCGGCCGCGGCGGAGCCCGCGGTCCCCGTACGCGCCGCCACGGAGATCGTGTTGGTGCACAAGCCCGGCGCGGTGCAGTCGAACATCGTCGCGGGCTTTCCCTTCATCACGCCGCGTGACCCGACGTTCTACGCGCTCACGGTCATGAACCGCGTCCTGGGCGGCGGCGCCGACGCGCGGCTGTTCATGATCCTGCGCGAGCAGAAAGGCTGGACGTACGGCGCCTATTCGGGCTTCACACGCCCGCGCGGCATCGGCCGCTTCGCCGCCACCGCCGAGGTCCGTACGCCCGTGACCGACAGCTCGCTGGCCGAGCTGCTCCACCAGCTGAACCGCATCCGCACCGAGACGCCGCCCGACAGCGAGATCACGGGGGCGAAGAACTACCTCGTGGGCCGCTTCCCTCTCAGCATTGAGACGCCGGAGGAGATCGCCGGCGCGGTGGCGAGCGCGCGGCTCCTAGGCCTGCCGGACGACTACGTGATCCGCTACCGCGAGCGGCTGGCCGCCGTGACCGCCGCCCAGATCCAGGCCGCGGCTCGCCGGCACCTCACGACCGACAGGATGGTGATCGTCGTAGTGGGCGACGGACCGAGCATCTTGAACGGCCTCAAGGCGCAGGGCCTTCCGGTCCGCATCGTGGACGTCGAGGGCCGGCCGATGACCGAGGCGGACCTCACGCCTCGCGCCGACGGCGTGGCGTGGGCGCGCGAGCGAATCGAGCCCGGGACGGTGACGTACCGGGTCCTCCTGCAGGGCAACCCGTTCGGCCAGCAGACGCGTTCCATCTCCCAGGCGACTGAAGGAGGCCGGCCGGTACTGCGCGTGATCACCGCCTCCAACCTTGGCCCGATCATCAACCAGAGCGACACGACCGCGATGGACGCCGCGACCCTCGCACCGCTACGGGTCCGGCAGGGCGGCACGGTGCAGGGCCAGGCGACGTCGCTCAGTCTGGACTACGACGGGATGCACGTGAGGGGCCAGGGCCACACGCCGAGACCCGGCGGCGCCGCCCGCGACGTCACGGTGGACACGACACTCGCCGCCGGCACCGTTGACAACGATCAGCTTGGCCTGTTGATCACCGCCCTGCCCCTCGCGGCCGGCGGCCGCTGGACCTTCGCGGCCTTCGACGGCGCCGAGAACACGGTCCGGACGATGGCGGTGAGCGTGAGCGGCGAGGAGTCCGTCACGACGCCCGCCGGGACCTTCGCTTGCTGGCGGGTGGAAGTGAACGGGGGGCAGATACCGGTGGTGTTCTTCGTGCCGAAGGAGGCGCCGTACGCGCACGTGAAGCTGGAACTCGTCGGGCCACCGGTCGTGTTCGAGTTGACAGGAAGAAACTAGTGTGAAGGCAGAGTTGCAGAGTTGCAGGGTTGCAGCGGTTGGCAGGCTGCAGGTGACAGGAATGGCGCTCCTGCTGACCGCTTGCGCGCGCGCGGCAGGAGCGCCGCAGCCGGCGCCGGTGCCCGCCGTCGCCACGGCGACGACCGCCGCGGCCGCCGCGGTGCGGGCGCCAAGGCAGCCGCCGGCGCAGGGCCCTCAGCCGTATCGCGACACCTTGTCGTTCGACCGGGAACAGTACCCGTCCACCTACCGCCCGCGGCCGTCGCCGCCGGTGCTCATCCGCAATGCCACGATCCTCACCGCGACGGGAGTCGAGATCGAGCGCGGCTCCATCCTCCTGCAAGACGGAAGGATCAGCGCGGTGGGAGCGGACCTGCCGGCCCCGGCGGGCGCGATCGTCGTGGACGGCACCGGCAAGTTCGTGACGCCGGGACTCATCGACACCCATTCGCACCTCGGCGTGCATGCGGCGCCGGGGACGGCCGCCGAGGACAACGGCAACGAGTCCACGAACCCCAACACCGCGCAGGTGTGGGCGGAACACTCGTTCTGGCCGCAGGACCCTCAGCTGCCACTCGCCCAGGCCGGCGGCGTCACCACGATCCAGGTGCTGCCCGGCTCCGCGAACCTCATCGGCGGCCGCAGCGTCACCATGCACGTGGTCCCCGGCCGGACGGTGCAGGACATGAAGTTCCCCGGCGCGCCGTATGGGGTGAAGATGGCGTGCGGCGAGAACCCGAAGCGCGTCTACGGCCGCCGAAACAGTGCGCCCTCCACGCGCATGGGGAACATGGCCGGCTACCGCTCGGCCTTCATCGCCGCGGAACGGTACCGGCGCCGCTGGGACGCGTGGAACCGCGATCGCACCGGCGACCCCCCTGAGCGCGACCTCCAGCTCGAGACCCTCGCCGGCGTGCTCCGCGGCCGGATCCTGGTCCAGAACCACTGCTACCGCGCCGACGAGATGGCGCAGATGATGGACCTGGGACGCGAATTCGGGTTCCACATCCGCTCGTTCCACCACGCGGTCGAGGCGTACAAGATCGCCGACGTGCTGGCGCGCGAGAATGTCGCCTCCTCGGTGTGGGCGGACTGGTGGGGCTTCAAGATGGAAGCGTTCGACGGAGTGCAGCAGAACGCGGCCCTGATCACCCAGGCTGGAGCGCGCGCCGTCATCCACTCCGACGACGAGCGCGGGATCCAGCGCCTCAACCAGGAGGCGGCGAAGGCGATGTGGTCCGGGCGACGGGCCGGCATCTCGATCACGCGCGACCAGGCGCTCCGCTGGGTCACCGCGAATCCGGCGTGGGTGATCGGGCTGGATTCCGTGATCGGCACGCTGGAGGTGGGCAAGAACGCCGACGTGGTGGTCTGGAACGGCGATCCGTTCTCGGTATACGCGCGGGCGGAGCTCGTCTACGTGGACGGCGCGCTGATGTACGACCGGAACGATGCGGCGACGTGGTGGAGGACGGATTTCGAGCTGGGGAATGTGCCTGCCGCCGGGAGGGATCGGTGATCGGTCGGCAGGGAGAGTTGCAGAGTTGCAGAGTTGCAGCGGTCGGCAGGTTCAAGTGGGCAGGTACGCTTGGGCGGCTCCTGCTGCTCACCTTGATGTCCGCCGTTGCGCCGTTCCGCCCTTCCGCCCTTTCCGCCCAGGTCATCGCCATCACCGGCGGCCGCGTCATCCCGGTCTTCGGCCCGCCGATCGAGAACGGCACGGTTCTGATCCGCGACAGCATGATCGTGGCGGTCGGGGCGAACGTGGTGATCCCCGAGGGCGCCCGGCGCATCGACGCGCGCGGGAAGATCGTGACGCCGGGGCTCATCGACGCCAACACGCAGATCGGCCTGGTCGAGATCCCGCTGGGGACCCTGACGCAGGAGCTGGGCGTTCAGGGCCCGGTGGCCGCGAGCTTCAACGTGGCCGAGGGCATCAACCCGGCGTCCGTGCTCATCCCCGTCAACCGGGTGGAGGGCATCACCAGCGCCCTGGTCGTGCCGAGCGGGCCGTTCCTGGCCGGGCAGAGCGTGTTCGTGGACCTGGCGGGCGAGACGATCGACCAGATGATCGCGGGGAGCCCGGTCGCGATGCACGTCACGCTCGACGAGACCTCGAAGGAGGCCGGCTCGGGAGCGCGCGCTGGCACGCTGGCCCGGCTGCGCCGGATCCTCGGCGACGCCCGCGCCTACGCCTCGCGCCGCGCCGACTTCGAGCGGCGGCAGATGCGCGATCTGGCGGCCTCGCAGGCCGACCTCGAGGCGCTCCAGCCGGTGCTGGCCGGCCGAATGCCGCTGGTCGTCACCGCGCATCGGGTCTTCGACATCCGCAACGCGATGCGCGTGGCGCGGGAGTTCGGCCTGCGGATCGTGTTGGCCGGCGCCACCGAGGGTTGGGAGATCGCGGACGAGATCGCGCGGGCCGGCGTGCCGGTCCTGGTCGAACCGATCGCCAACATCCCCAGCTTCAACCAGCTCGGCGCGCGGTACGAGAACGCGGCGCGGCTGGCGGCGGCCGGGGTCAGGATCGCGATCGTGACCGGAGGCTACGGCGACGGCACGACGCACAACGTGCGCCTCATCAAGCAGGAGGCCGGCACCGCGGTGTCGTACGGCCTTCCATACGAGTCCGCCCTCTATGCCGTCACCCTCGCGCCCGCGGAGATCTTCGGCATGAGCGACCGCTACGGCTCGCTCCAGCCGGGACGGGTGGCCAACGTCGTGGTGTGGTCGGGGGATCCGTTCGAGTTCTCGACCGGAGTGGAGCACGTCTTCATCCGCGGCCGCGAGATCCCGCTCACCAGCCGCCAGACCGAGCTGCTGGAGCGCTACCGGACCCTGCCGCCTCGCTGGTAGGAACGCATGCGCGGACCCGGGAGGGGCTGCAGGATGGTGTAGGAGTTAGGGGTTCGGGGGTGGCTCCGCCTCCGACGTCGCCCCGGGCGTCGTCTCCGCTGGAGGCGTTTCGGCAGCTAGCTTCGGGTCGGTGCGGACCCCTCTGACGCGGGCTTCCAGCCGCTCGATCTCCGCCTCCGCCTCGGCGATGCGCCGCGTCAGGCCTTCCACTTCCCCCTCCGCGGGGGTGGCGCCCTTGGTCTGGCGATACACGAGGTAGCCGAGGTCGCGCGCGGCGTTGTCCTTCCGGCGCCGGATTCGCACCAGGTCCACGCGCACCTTCCCCTCGTCGAGGGCCTGGTTGGCTTTCCGGCCGAGAGTGTCGAGACCGGAGGTGAGACGGTCGAAGATGCTCATGGTGTTCCCTCCTCTAACACCCTACGGCTGGGAAAGGCTGCGGGTTGCACGCTCTCCCCCTCTCACCCCCCAGAACAAAACGGCCCCCGCTTTCGCGAGAGCCTTATGTTCTGCACATCCGGAAGCCGCCGTAGCGGCCCCTTATGTTCTACGCGGCCGGATAAACGCTCACCTGCCGCCGGTTCTTCGACTGCCACTCGAACTTCACCACGCCGTCAACCAGTGCGAACAAGGTGTGGTCCACGCCCTTGCCGACGTTCTGGCCGGCATGGATGTTGGTGCCACGCTGCCGCACGATGATGTTGCCCGCTCCCACCTGCTCGCCGCCATAACGTTTCACGCCCAGGTACTGCGGTCCCGAGTCGCGACCGTTGCGGCTACTGCCTACGCCCTTCTTGTGAGCCATGTGCCGTTACCCTGCGCTATGGGGAGCGGGGAGCGGTACCTTGGGTGCCTCAACCCAGCTCGACCGACTCAATCCGTACTTCCGTGAAGCCCTGCCGGTGGCCCTGCTTGCGCGCGTAGCCCTTCCGCCGCTTGTACTTGAACACCACTATCTTCTTGTCCTTGCCGTGACGGACGATCTCGGCGGTCACTTTGGCGCCCGCGATGACCGGCACGCCGGCCTTTACGGTGGAGCCATCGGAGCCGAGGAGCACTTCGGCGAACGTCAGCTTGGTGCCCGGCTCGGCGGTAACCGAAGGAATGCGCACGGTGCGCCCCGGTTCCGCCCTGAACTGTTTGCCGGCTGTCCTGAAGATCGCGTACATAGCCTGTAAAACTACCCACAGATGCGGCTGGGGTCAACGGCGGGGAGCGGTACCTTTGGGGGGAGCGGTACCTTGGGTGACCCGTCGCAGCGCTCGTGTGCCGCGACTGGCACCGGGAGGTACCGCTCCCCGCTCCCCGCTCCCCTCACGCCACCAGATACGCCTCGGTCACGTCCCGGCCCGCCGGCTGGCTCATCAGCTTGAACTCGTCCAGCTTCATCATCGGGTCGTCCCGGACCTCGAGGTCGATCCCGGTCTGCTTGATGAGCGTCTTGAGGAAGTGCGGCTCCTCCTCCAACAGGTACAGCGCCACCTCGGGATGCAGTCGCACGGTCATGCGTTTGTCGCGGTTCTCCGCCGACGCCCGCTTGAGCGACCGCTCCAGCCGCCGCACCACGGTCTCAGGCAGGAAGACGCGCCCCGAGCCCGCGCACGTCGGGCAGGCCTGGGTCATGCTCTGGTAGAGCGACGGCCGCACCCGCTGCCGCGTCATCTCGATGAGGCCGAGGTCCGAGACCGCGAAAGCCCGGGTCCGGGCCCGGTCGCGCGCCAGGACCTGCCGCAGCTCCTGGAGCACCCGCTCGCGGTTGCCGCGCGTCTCCATGTCGATGAAGTCGCACACTATGATCCCGCCGATGTCGCGGAGCCGCAGCTGCCGCGCGATCTCCCGCGCCGCATCGACGTTGGTCTTGAGGATGGTCTTCTCGGGGTCCTTCTTGCCGGTGTAGCGCCCGGTGTTGACGTCGATGGAGACCAGCGCCTCGGTGTGCTCGATCAGGATGTGTCCGCCGGACGGCAGGTCCACCCGGCGCTTGAAGAGGTCCCGGATCTCGCTCTCGATGTCGTGCTTGTCGAACAGCGGGGTGGACGCGCCGTGGAACTCGACCCGCTCCTTGAGCTCCGGCCCCACTTGGTCGAGGTAGTTCAGGATCTCGGTGTGGAGCTCCTTCGAGTCCACCGCGAGATGGTCGACCTTGGCGGAGAAGAGGTCGCGGATGATGCCCCGCGTGAGGCTGGTCTCGCGCTGCACCAGCGCCGGCGCGCGCACGAACGTCGCCTTCTTGGTGATCTTCTTCCAAAGCTTGAGCAGTGAGTCCAGCTCGCGCTTGAAGTGGTCCTCGGTCAGCTCCTCGCCCACTGTCCGGACGATGACGCCGCCCGATTCCTGGGGCAGGATGTTCGTGACCATTTGCCGCAGCCGTGCCCGCTCCTCGCGCGACTCGATCTTGCGGCTCACCCCCACCTTGGAGGCGTACGGCATGTAGACGAGGAACCGACCGGGAATGGAGATCTGCCGGGTGACGCGCGGGCCCTTGGTGCCGATGGGCTCCTTGGAGACCTGGACCAGCATGGTCTCGCCGCGCTTGACGATGTCCTGGATGGGCGGGAGCTTGCCGCGTCGGCCCTCGCCGCCGTTGCCCCGGCCGCCGTTGCCCTTCTCGCCGTTCTCCGGCTTGCCTTCGCCGTTCTGCTCTTCTCGAGGATCCACCTCCTCAGCGTCCTCGTCTTCATCCTCGTCGGGCTCGACGAGGTCCGAAGCGTGCAGGAAGGCGCTCTTCTCGTGTCCTATGTCAACGAAGGCTGCCTGGATGCCGGGCAGGACCGCATCGACCTTGCCGAGGTAGATGTCGCCCACCGAGCGGCGGGCATCGGGACGATCGACCAGCAGCTCAACTAGGGTGTCGTCCTCGAGGATCGCCACGCGCGTCTCGCGCGGGGCGCCGTTGATCAGAATCTCGCGTTTCAACTGAAAAGTCTCCGACGGACCCGCCAGCCACCCGGGACGGAGAGCCTCCGCCCGCGTGCCGCATGCCCGCCACAAAGATGAGAGGCCGGACCCCCAGGGACCGGGGCCGGCCATGTATCCCGAGCGGTGCGTCAGGGTGACCTCCGTACCACTCACCCCTCATGACTCGCTCACAGTAAAGTCCCATGTCGATAGCTAAAATAATGCTGGCATTGAAGTTAGTCAATCCTGAAGCAGATTCCCCAGAATCTGGCGGGCGATGACGAGCCGCTGGATCTCGCTGGTCCCCTCCCCGATCTCGCACACCTTGGCGTCCCGCATCATCCGCTCGACCGGGTACTCGGTCGTGTATCCGTACCCACCGTGGAGTTGGACAGCCTTGATGGTGGTGCGCATGGCCAGCTCGGAGCAGTACAGCTTGGCCATGGCTGCCTCCTTCTTGTGCGGCCGGTCGTTCTGCTTGAGCCAGGCGGCATGGTAAGTGAGGAGCTTCCCTGCCTCGATCTCCATCGCCATGTCCGCGAGGGCGAAACTCACGCCCTGGAAGCTGGCGACCGGCCTTCCGAACTGCTTTCTGACGCTGGTGTACTTGAGCGCCTCCTCATACGCCCCCTCGGCGATGCCGAGGGACAGGGCGGCGATGCCGATGCGCCCCGAGTCCAGGGTCTTGAGGAACTGGACGAATCCCTCGCCGACCGCGCCGAGGAGGTTCTCCTTCGGCACGACGGCGTCCTCGAAGTACAGCTCGCGGGTGTCGCTGGCCCGCCAGCCCATTTTGTCTTCCTTCTTCCCCGCCCTCACCCCTGGCGTCCAGGTGAGGGATGGCTCGTGGCCCATGCCATGCTTGGCCGCGGCGGCCTGGTCCACCGTTTCCTTGGTGACGATGAACGCGGTGATCCCCCGATTCGTCTTGCCGGGAGTCGTACGCGCCGTGCACACGAAGATCTCGCCGACGCCGGCGTGGGTGATGAAGATCTTGGAACCGTTGAGGAGGTAGTGGTCGCCCTGGTCCACCGCCGTCGTGGCGGTGCCGCCCGCGTCAGAACCCGCGCCGGGCTCGGTGAGTCCGAACCCGCCCAAGACCTTGCCCGCGGCGAGCAGCGGCACGTACCGCCGCTTCTGCGCATCGGTGCCGAAGTCCATGATGGGCGACGTGCCGAGGGTGGTATGGGCGGATACGGTGAGGCCGTGCGACGCGTCCACCTTGGCCAGCTCGTGGACCGTAGTGATGTAAGAGAGGTAGTCCATGCCGGCGCCGCCCAGCTCCTCGGGCCACGGCACGCCGAGCAAGCCGAGGTCGGCCATCTTCTTGACCGTCGCCCAGGGGAACTCCGAGGTCGCATCGTGCTCGCGGGCGACGGGAGCGATCTCGTTCCGGGCGAAATCACGCACCATCTCGCGCACTTCGAGGTGGTGCTGGTTGAAGAAGAGGGCGTCGTCCATCCGAGGAATCTAGCCTGCGGCCTCAGCATCCGGCTATACCGGGCGCATGCTCCTCAGCCTGAGGAGGCGCCACCGGGCGCACCGGTCGCAGCCGCGGCAGCGCTTCACGGCCTCGCCGAAGTGCGCCAGGAGCAGTTCGCGCCGGCACGGGAAGGCCATCACATAGCGGATCAGCGGATCCAGCTTCCGGGTGTCGGGCACGATCCGTCGCTGCAGCGCGAGGTCGCCCCTGGTCCACAACACTTCGCAGCGCGCTCGCCTCCCGTCCCTGCCGGCCCGACCCGCTTCCTGGTAGTACGCCTCGAGACTGGTGGAGAGACCAAGGTGGACGACGCGACGGACGTCCGGCTTGTCGATGCCCATCCCGAAGGCCGACGTGGCGACGACGCAGTCCAGGTGGCCGGTCAGGAACTCATGTTGGATGCTCCGCCGCACCGAATGCTCGAGGCCGGCGTGATATGGCGCCGCGACCACTCCGGCGTTGAGCAGGGCCCGCGACCACTTCTCGGCACCGGACCGCGTGGGCACGTACACGATGGCAGCCCCCCGGTGCGGCTTCAGGTGCGCGAGCAGCCGCCGGCGACGCTCGGCGTCGTCCCGCACCTTCACGACGCTGAAGTAGAGGTTGGGGCGATCGAACGACCCCACGATCCGTTCGACCGTGCCGAGCCGAAGCGTGTCGATGATGTCGTCGCGGACTGCGCGGGTGGCCGTCGCCGTGAGCGCGAGCGTGGGTGGCCGGCCCAGCGCGAGCCGCGCGATGCCGAGCCGCCGGTAGGCCGGGCGGAAGTCGTGGCCCCACTCCGAGACGCAGTGCGCCTCGTCAACCGCCAGCAGGCTCACCCGAACCGCCCTCAGGAGGCCGATGAGGCGACCGGTCGCGAGGCGCTCGGGCGCGACGTAGAGCAGCTTCAGCCCGCCGCCGGCGACGTCCTGTAGAACGCTTTGGCGCTCGGCCGGCGTCATGGCGCTGGTGAGCGCGGCGGCACTGATCCCGCGCCCGAGCGCCGCCTGCACCTGGTCCTGCATGAGCGAGATGAGCGGAGAGACGACCACGGTGAGTCCGTCCAGCACCAGCGCCGGCACCTGGTAGCAGATGGACTTGCCGCCGCCGGTCGGGAGAACCACCAGCGCGCTGCGTCCGGCCAGCGCCGCTCGCACGGCGCGGAACTGCCCGGTTCGAAAGGCCGGGTACCCGAAACGCGACCGCAGGACCTCGGTCGCGCGCTCCATTTGCCACGCGAGCACCGTCATGGCCGACCAAGCTACAAGGTCAACCTAGAAAGATGGTGGCGAATCCTTGCGTTGCGTGGCTTTTCTATGCTGAGCGAAGCGGAGAATGAAGGCGGCGACATCGCGTCGCTGTCCTCGGCCGCAGCGAAGATTCGGAGGAGGTTCTTCTCGGTCTCGCCGATGTACTTGGGCACGACCGCCGATAGGTCGATCCGGTACAGGTCGAGGCCGAGCCAGCGCGCGAGCACCTCGGCGGCCATTCGTTTTGTGGGCGCCGCGGGCCCCCGGATGCCGCAGGCGCGCACCGCGCGGAACTGGCCGGTACGGAAGGCCGGGTACCCGAACCGCGACCGCAACATCTCCGTCGCCCGCTCCATGTGCCACGCCGGCGCGGTCATCGGCCGACAACTTATGGAGAGAGGGCGGTATCACGGTGGCAAAATCGAGCGGGTGCGGCGCTTTCCTTCGCGGTCTACTTCGGCGGCGTGCGCCACGCGCCGTGGGAGCCTTCCTTGCGCCGCGGCGCGCGGTTACGCATGCTGAAGTGGGTCGGCTCACGGGCAGGACGATTCCTCGGAGGGGCAGATGGCTGGCATCGTGGGGTACGGCGCGTTCGTTCCGCGCAACCGCATCACGACCGACGAGATCGCCCGGCAGTGGGGGAAGGAGCCCGAGTCCATCCGGCGCGGGTTACTCCTCGAGGAGAAATCGGTCCCCGGGCAGGACGAGGACACCATCACCATCTCGGTCGCGGCGGGACGCGCGGCGCTCGCGCGCGCTGGCGTCGCCCCCGGCCGGGTGGGCGCGCTGTACATCGGCTCGGAGTCGCACCCCTACGCGGTGAAGCCCAGCGGCACCGTCGTGGCCGAAGCGCTCGGCATCGGTCCCGAGCTCCACGTGGCCGACTTCGAGTTCGCCTGCAAGGCCGGGACCGAGGCGATGTTCGTCGCGCTCGGGCTCGTGGAGTCGGGTCGCGTCGAGTACGCGCTCGCGATCGGGGCGGACACCTCGCAGGGCGCGCCGAACGACGCGCTCGAGTTCTCCGCCTCGGCGGGCGGGGCCGCCTACCTCTTCGGGAAGAGCGACCTCATGGCCGACGTCCGCGCGACGTACAGCTACACGACGGACACACCGGACTTCTGGCGGCGCGAAGGCGAGTTCTACCCGCGGCACGGCGGGCGCTTCACCGGCGAGCCGGCGTACTTCAAGCACGTGACGGCGGCGACGCGGGCCATCCTTGAGCGGACCGGCCTCAAGCCCGCCGACTTCCGCTTCGCCGTGTTCCACATGCCGAACGGGAAGTTCCCGCTTTCCGTGGGTCAGACGCTCGGCTTCACCCGGAAGCAGCTGGAGACCGGGTACCTCGTCCCCACGATGGGCAACACGTACTCGGGCTCGTCGCCGACCGGCCTCGCGGCGATTCTCGACGTGGCCGATCCCGGCGATCTGATCCTGATCACGTCGTTCGGCTCCGGCGCGGCGAGCGACTCGTTCGTGCTGGAGGCGAAGCCGGCGCTGGCCGAGCGCCGCGGCCGCGCCCCGACGGTGCGCTCGATGCTCGATGGGCCGCGGCGCTACCTGACCTACGGCCAGTACGCGAAGGTCCGCGACAAGATCATCCTGAACGAATAGAGGGCGTCCAGCGCTCCTGAGGAGGAGACGATGCGCGAAGTGGCGATTGTCGCGGCGGGCATGACCAGGTTCGGCGAGCTGTGGCGCTCGAGCCTCCGCGACCTGTTCGTGGAGGCCGCGGCGGAAGCGATCGCGGGCGCCCACATCGACCGGGTGGACGCGATCGTCGTGGGCAACATGTCCGGGGGCCAGTTCGTGGGCCAGGAGCATCTCGGGCCACTCATGGCCGACCACCTCGGGATGGCCGGCACGCCGGCCATCCGCGTGGAGTCCGCATGCGCCTCGGGGGGCGCGGCCCTGCACGTGGCGTTCCTCGAGGTCGCCTCCGGCGCGTGCGATCTCGTGCTCGCGGCCGGCGTCGAGAAGATGACCGACGGCGCGGACGTGACGGCCGTGCTCGCGAGCGCCGCGGACCAGGAGACCGAGGTCTATCACGGGATCACCTTCCCGGGCCTCTACGCGATGATCGCCCGCGCCCACATGGAGGCGTACGGCACCACCGAGGAAGACCTGTCCTGGGTCGCGGTCAAGAACCACCGCCACGGCGCGCTGAATCCGAAGGCGCAGTTCCGCCGTGAGGTGAAGCTGGAGGAGGTGATGGCCTCGACGATGGTGGCGGAGCCGCTGCGGCTGCTCCACTGCTCGCCCGTGAGCGACGGCGCGGCCGCCGTGCTGCTGTGCCCGCTGGACCAGGCCAAGCGCTACACGGACCGGCCGGTGCGGATCCGGGCCAGCGCCCTGGCCACGGCGCCGATGGCGCTGGCAGAGCGGAAGAACCCGGCCGTTCTGGACGCCGTGGCGCTGTCGGCCGAGCGGGCGTACACGATGGCGGGCCTGGGACCCGACGACATCCACGTCGCCGAGGTGCACGACTGCTTCACCATCGCGGAAATCTGCTGCATCGAGGCGCTGGGCTTCGCCGAACGGGGATGCGGCCGGGTGGCAGCTCGGGAGGGGCTCACCGCGCTGGGTGGCCGCATCCCCGTCAACACCAGCGGCGGTCTCAAGGCGAAAGGGCACCCGGTAGGCGCCACCGGTATCGCGCAAGCGATCGAGATCTTCGAGCAGCTGCGCGGCGAGGCGGGCGAGCGCCAGGTTGCCGATGCCCGCATCGGTCTCGCGCAGAACATGGGTGGCTCGGGCGCCAGCTCGGTCGTCCACATCCTCGAGGGGGCCTGACCATGCCGAGTCCGAGATACTGGCGGGAGATCCCGACGCGCTACCGGCTTGAGGCCCAGCGCTGCCGCGGCTGCGGAACGCACATCTTCCCGGCCCGCCGGATCTGTCCGGGATGCCGCGGCACGGATTTCGAGCGGAGCGCCCTGTCGCTCCACGGCACCGTCGTCACGTCCACCGTGGTCCACGTGGCGCCCGAGGACCTCGCGATGCAGGCCCCGTACGCCATGGCGATCGTCGAGACGCCCGAGAAGGCGCGCCTGATGGTCCAGGTGGTGGACTGCGATCCGGCGACCGTGACGCCCGGGATGGCCGTCGCGCTCGAGTTCAGGCGGATCCGGATGGAGGGGCGCGGGGGCATCCTCTGCTACGGCCACAAGGCGGTACCCGCGGCCTGAGTGCGGCGGGTTTCAGCCCGCGGACTTCCGGCGCTGGAGGAAGCGGACGAGGAAAGCGGACAGAATCAGCCCCAGGCCCGGGTATCCCAACCACTTCTTCCCGGTCTGGTCCGCGAACAGGACGAGCGCCAGCCCGGCGAGGGCCAGCGCGTACTTGGCGAGGGTCGAGCCGCTCACTTCTTGAGAAACGACGCGATCGCGCTCCTGAAATCGGGCGTCCCGCGCGCTACTGCATTCACCTTGGCGCCGAGCTTGATGCCGTCCACGAGGCTCAGACCGTCGAGCTGGTAGAACTGTTGCTTGGTGAGAGCCAGCGCCGTGGCGGAGAGCGCGGCGAGCTGGCCGAGTTGTCGCTCGACCTCCGCGTCGAACCCGTCGGCGGGAAAGACGCGGGACACGATCCCCACCCGCTCAGCCTCCGCCGCGTCCACGAGGCGTCCCGTCGCCGCGAGGTCGAACGCGACCTTCTCGCCGACCAGGCGCCGCAGCATGGTCATCACCATGGCGGGCACGAACCCGCGATTGATCTCCGGGTAGCCGAACTGCGCGCCGGCCTTCGCGAAGACGAGGTCGCACGCGGTGGCGAGCCCGCAGCCGCCGGCGAGGCACCGCCCCTCCACTACCGCAACGACGACCTTGGGCATCTGTCTCAGCCTGACGAAGACCTCGCCCAGGTCCCAGGCGCGCTGCTCGTTCTCAGCGAGGGTGAGGTCCGCGGACTCGAGCAGCTCGTTGAGGTCGAGGCCGGCGCAGAAATCCTTCCCCGCCCCGCGGATCGCCACGATACGCACGTCCGCCGCGAGGTCCACCGTCTCGATCGCCGTCTTCAGCTCGGCGATCATGCGGCGGTCGATGGCGTTCTTCTTGTCAGGACGGTTCAGCGTCAGCGTGGCTACGCCGCTGGCGCGGTCCATGAGGACCCGCTTCTCCTGTGCCCCTGTGCCTCCGTGCCCCTGTGCCCCCGTCATTCCGTTTCGATCTCCATCCTTAGCAGCGCCGTACTCAAAGTCTTCCCCTGCGCGTCGGTCTTGAGGGAGATGGTCCCGCCGCCGCCCAGCGCGCCGTGGAGGAGAAAGTTGAGCGCGTGCAGGTTAGGCAGCTCGAAGCGCTCGACCCCGCCGGTGAGCATCCCCGCGAAGTGCCGCGTGACGCGCTCCACCGTCAGCTCCCGCACCAGCACCGGATAGTACTCCGGCTTGAGCGCGATGACGCCGACGTTGGCGGTGTCGCCCTTGTCGCCGCTGCGGGCGTGGGCCAGCTCGACCAGGCGCCGCTTCACTTGGACGTCACGCTGTGAAAACCCGGACTTCCGGACGAATCTCGCCCTTGGGCACGAGCGCCGGCCAGTACGCGACGATCTCCTCCACCTTGGGCCGGCCGCCCGCGAAGCCCGTCACGCTCGGCGGGCCGTTCAGGATGAGCGGCGCCAGCTCGCGCGTGAACCGCTCGACCGGACCCTTGTGCTCGGCGCGCACGCCGAAGCGCAGTTGCACCTCGGCGATGTCGGGCGAGGGCTCGCCCGCGAGCAGCCCGTGCGTGGCGTTGACGCCCACGAACTCGGTCAGCCGCCCCTCGAACTTCAGGCCGAGCCGGTCGAGCCGCGCCCGGAGCACGCGGTCGGCCTCCCGCGCCTTGGCGTAGGCGTCGGGCCAGGCGTACACGAGCGTGCCAACCGCCTTGTAGCCGTGCCGGTAGGCGATCGAGACCTTGAGCAGGTCGGTCTCCGGACGGCCTTCGATGCCGGACACGCGCACCCGGTCGTGCCCCGCCTGCTCCAGGCGGATGCTCGTGAAGTCGGCGACGCAGTCCGGCGTGATGTAGGCGCGGGGGTCGCCCATCTCGTAGACCAGCTGCTCGGCGACGCTCGCCACGGTAATCGCGCCGCCGGTGCCCGGGTGCTTGGTGATCTCGAATGTGCCATCCGGGTGCGCGTCGACGATCGGATAGCCGATGTCTTCGAGATTGGGGGTCGCCGGCCAGCCGGCGAGGTAGTTGCCGCCCGAACACTGGGCGCCGCACTCGAGGATGTGCCCGGCGATCGTGCCCGCGGCCATGAGGTTCCAGGCATCGCGCTTCCAGCCGAACTCGTGGATCATCGGCGCGAGGGTGAGGCCGGTGTCGGTGACGCGCCCGGTGATGACGACGTGCGCGCCCTGTTTCAGCGCCTCGGCCACCGGCCAGGCGCCGAGGTACGCGTTGGCCGACAGCACCTTGTCGCGGACCTCGGCCAATGGCCGGCCCGTGTCCATGTGATGCAGCCCGATGCCGCGCGCGAGAAAGTCGTCGAGCCGGCCGAGGATGTCGTCGCCGCTGACGACGCCGACCCTGAGCTTGCCCGCGAGGCCAAGCTTGCGCGCGCTCTCGAGGATCGCCTCGGCGCACCCCGCGGGGTTCACGCCGCCGGCGTTCGTCGTCACGCGGATGTTGCGCTCCACCACCTTGGGGAGGATCCGCGCGAGCAACGGCACCACGTCGCGCGCGTACCCCATCCTGGGGTCGCGTTCCTTTTGCTTCTGCATGATGGACATCGTCACTTCGGCGAGGTAGTCCATCATCAGGTAGTCGATGGGCCCGCCCTCGACCTGACGCACCGGGGCCTCCAGCCAGTCACCCCAGAAGCCCTGGCCGGACGCGATGCGGATGGTGCGCGTCATGGCTTCTAGCTACCGCGGGAGCATGGGGAAGGTGCTCTCGAGCACGACCCAGTCGTCGGCGCGGGCGGAGGCGCGGACCCGCACCAGCGGGACCCAGCCCGGCCCGATCTCGTACGCACCGTTCCGGTTGACGCGCAGGTCTGTCGTGCCGCCCGCCGGGATGCGCATCGTCGCGTCGCCCTGGAGCGCCGGGCGCGGCGCGCCCACGAACGTCACCCGCACCTTCACGTCCACCCGCGCCGGCGCTTGGCGCATCGCGAAGCCCGGGAACAGCTCGACTGCCACTCGGAAAGGCTCATTCCGCCGGGCGGGGAGATCCGCTCCCACCCGATGGTAGTCGTAGTTCATCGCCCCGTTGCCGAGCTGCGCGCCCTCGCGATCGAAGACGGTGATGACGAAGTCGGTCACCTGGTTCCACGTTTCCGGGGTCAGCTGCGCTTCGACGATCATCTTCGTGGCCCACGCGGGCGCCTCGAACTCGCGCCGGTAGGTCTCGCCCCGTTCCACCTCCACCACCCACGCGGTCAGGGCTCCCACGTGCTCGGCGGTGACCGTGAGCGTAGTCTCCTGTGCAGCGGAGGAAGCGAACACGATGCCCGGTGTCCCCGACGTCGAATCCACCGCCGCGATGCGTACTGCGGGAATGGCCGCCTGGAGATCGAAGGTCACGTCGCGCGCGGGCAGAGCCTGCACCACCGCTTCCCACACGCCCGGAACGATGTCGTTCGCGATCACCCTGAGCGTCGCGCGGGAGCCGTCCTCGCGTCCGACGTCCGCGCGGTCCTCGCCGCGTGCGGGGCGGCCGCTCGGCTCGAACAGGAAGAAGGAGCCGGGCGCCGCAGTGTCCCGAAGCGAGAGGCGCAACGACAGCCCCGATGCGCCCGGCGGCACGGTGAGGTAGTACCGCGCGGCCGAACCCGCCGTGAGCTTCCGCCCCCCGACCGACATGACCCGGCCCATCACGGAGTCGGTCACGATGACCGTGTTCGCCAGGACGAACACCTGGCCGGCTGCCGTGTCGGCCTCGGAAATGCCGTACACGGTGCCGACGTACCTTCCGGCGCGCGTGATCCGCGAAGCATCGTAGCGCACTTCGACGACGGCCGATCCCGTGATCGAATCCACCGTGACCGTTGGCTGAGCGGGCCGGAGCCACGCCGCGTCCGAGTACAGCCGGTACCCTTCGGTACGTGGGCCCGTCCGTCCCGGCAGTCGGCTCACCCGGAACCGCTGCGCCGTATCCGCCGCCGCCGCCAGTCCGTTGCGCCGATAGGCCGCCGTGGGCCTGACGGCTTCGCGCGCCGGGCCGACATCGCCGTCGCTGCTCCGGGCCATCTGGATGGGACGCCCAGGCGTCGCTTCACGCGCGGGCGGGAGCGCCTGGACGCGATAGCGCACGACCGCGTGCCCGGCCCGGAGCCACTGGTAGGCCGCCTCGACGCGAGGCACACCGGCGCCCTGATCGATCACGCTCTCGCCGGCGAACCGTCGCGCGGTGGCGCGCAGCGCCTGCGTCAGCTCCGCCGCGGACGCGGTCCGCCCTTCCTGAGCCATGGCCGAGACCAGCAGCGCCACGAGGCCTGCCGTGTACGGCGAGGCCATAGACGTGCCGAGCTTGATCTCCGAGCCGGTGTTGTATCGCGGGACCGTCGAGTAGGCGAGCCCGGGCGTCACGATGTCCGGCTTGGCCAGCTCACCACCCCGCGCGCCCCACCAACCGAGGATGTCGGGGCTGGCGGCGTTGAACTGGGCCATCGCGAACGCGCCGGGGTAGACGGCGCCGCTCGTGAGCGCCAGCTCCGCCGAGCCGGGCAGCCCCATCGTGGACGTGCCGGGCCCGTCGTTCCCGGCGGCGATCGCGAAGACGACGTTGGGGTGGGCGATGAGAAACGCGTTCACGATCGAGTCCATCACGGCGTGCGGCTCGCCCTCGTTCCCGATTCCGAACGACACGTTCATCACCAGCGGGAGCCGGCGCTC
Organism: Gemmatimonadales bacterium; assembly: GCA_030697825.1. Classification (NCBI taxonomy): domain Bacteria; kingdom Pseudomonadati; phylum Gemmatimonadota; class Gemmatimonadia; order Gemmatimonadales; species Gemmatimonadales bacterium. The sequence continues at coordinate 34,400 of JAUYOW010000070.1, forward strand.
CTCCGCGAACCCTACCGCGTACTCCATCGCGCGGAGCATGGACCCGTTGGTGGTGACGCCTCCCCGCGCGTTGTTCGCGATCTTGAGCGCGATGATGCGGGCGCCGGGCGCCACGCCGTCGAAGCCGCGCACCCCGTACATGTCGTGTGCCGCGGCGATCCCGGCGGTGTGGGTGCCGTGGCTCGACGTGTCGAGGAAGAACGTCAGCACGGGCCGGCCGCCCTCTTCCGTGAGGTTCAGCGCCGCGGTGATCGGGCCGCGGCCGCGGGGCGCGAAGCGGGAGGAGAAGGTGAACGTTTCGGCGCGCACGAGGTAATCCGCCACCGCGGTCTCGTCGCTCAGCGAGCCGTCGCCGTTGGTGTCCACGAAAGCCAGCCAACCGGACGCTCCGCGCACCACCACGACTCCGAAGCGGTCCCGGTTCGAGCCGTTGCCGTTGAAGTCGGCCTCCGGCCTGCTTCCGAAGGGCAGCTCGCTCAGCAACCCGCCGTACCACGCCGAATCCGTCGCAACGGCGCTCACCGCGCCCGCGCCCAGGAGCGTGATTCCGCCCTCGACGGCGATACGGCCCATGGCGTCGGCGCGTACCGGTGCGAGCGTCACCCGTCCCTCGCCGGAGAAGTCGCGTAGGTCGAGGATCTTCCGCTCGCCGAGCGTCGTGGTCTGGAGGCCGGGGACGCCGGGATCGGTGCCGCTGTCGAGGATGGCGATGAGGACGCCGCGTCCGTCGTAGGTGGGATGAAGCTGCCGGAACTCGGTCACGCCGGCCGACGCGAGCGGCATGAGGCCGAGCTGCTGCGCCAACATGGGCGGCGCCACGGGCCGCCGCTCCGGCGGCGGCGAGGTCGTGGTCTCGGCGGTCGGGACGGGCGCGGGGGCCGCGGCCACTGGCGCCTCGGGCGCGGTCTCGCGGACGGTGCGCGCGCAGGCCGCGAGCGTGAGCGGAAGAACGGCTGCGAGCGTGAGGCTATCAAGAAGCGACATCGGGGCGCCTAGACTATCGATGAGGGTAGCACGTAGGGGCCGAGGTGCGGCCCGGAGAAATTGGAGCAGACGTCGAGGGTGAAGGCAAGCATGTCGCGCGCTTCCTCGGGAGTGAGGATCGCGTCCACGTACCCGCGCGCGCCGGCGTACTTCGCATCGAGCTGGTGCTCGTAGTCGGCGCGCATCGCCTCCACCTGCTCGGTCAGCTTGGGTGTGGGGCCGCCGGCCTGCTGCGCCTTCTCGAGCTCCGGTCCGTACACCGCCCCGACCGCCGACTCGCCTTCCATCACTCCCATCCTCCCCGTCGGCAGCGAAAAGATGAAGTCAGGATCGAAGCCCTGGCCCGCCATGGCGTAATAACCCGCGCCGGAGGCGTGATTCACGGTGAGCACGATCTTGGGGACGGCCGCGGTCGCCATCGCCTCGACGAACGCAGCGCCGGCCCGGATGATGCCGGATGTCTCGGCCTCGGGACCCACCATGAAGCCCGAGACGTCTTGCACGAAGAGGATGGGGATACCCTCACGGTTCGCGTTCTCGATGAAGTAGGCGACCTTCTCCGCGCTCTCCGTGTAGATGATGCCGCCGAACCGCGCCGGCCCGCCGCCCGGCGTCTTCACCAGCCCGCGCCGGTTGGCGATCAGCGCCACCGTGTGACCCTCGATGGCGGCATGCCCGCAGAGCATCTCCTTCGCGAGGTCCGGCTGGAACTCGTCGAACTTCCCTTCGTCGAGGATGCAGGCGAGCACGTCGTGCACGTCGTAGGACATGCGATGGTCGGAGGGAAGCGCCGCGTACAGGTCGGTAGGAGGCCGCTTCGGCGCCCGGGTCTTTCGCTTGGACGGCTGGCGGCTCACGGCCGGTTTGGGGAGGCGCGCTATCTGCTCGCGCAGCAACTCCAGGCAGGCCTGGTCGTCCGCGGCCAGGTAGTGCGCGACCGCGCTCGCGCTGGTGTGCATGCGGGCGCCGCCCAGCGACTCGCTGTCCACCACCTGGCCCGTCGCGCCCTTCACCAGGTTCGGGCCCCCGAGGCCCATGAAGCTGGTGCCGTCCACCATGACGATGACGTCGGACAGCGCGGGCAGGTACGCGCCGCCCGCGATGCACGGTCCCATGACCGCGGCGAGCTGCGGCACCTTGAGGTAGCGGCGCATGAGCGAGTTGTAGTAGAAGATCCGGCCCGCGCCGTACTGGCCCGGGAAGACGCCGCCCTGATAGGGGAGGTTCACACCCGCGGAGTCCACCAAGTAGACGATGGGGATCCGCTGGCGCATCGCGATCTCCTGCGCCCGCAGGATCTTCCTGATCGTCTCGGGCCACCAGGAGCCGGCCTTCACCGTCGCGTCGTTGGCAACGACGACGATCTCCCGCCCCGCCGCGACGCAGAGTCCGGTGACGACGCCGGCGCCGGGCGCCTGGCCGTCGTACTGGTCATACGCCACCAGCAGCCCTACCTCGAGCCAGGGAGCATCCTTGTCGCAGAGGAGCGCGATGCGTTCCCGCGCGGTCAGCTTCCCGGCGTCGTGCTGTTTCTTGATCTTGTCGGGGCCGCCGCCCTGGCGCAGCCGATCGGCGAGCGCCCGGTATTCGTCGGTGAGGGTCTTGAGCCGGCTTTTCTTTTCGGACACTACGGTCTCAGGTGCTCCCGCGCCCAGGACCGGATGTAGGCGATGAGCTCGGAGGTGGCGGTGCCCGGCCCGAAGAGCCGGCCCACGCCGCGCTGGTGCAGGGCTTCGATGTCCTCCTTGGGGATGATGCCGCCGCCGGTGATGAGCGCGTCGCCTCGGCCGGCCTCGCGCAGCAGCTGCACCACGCGCGGGAACAGCGTCATGTGCGCGCCGGAAAGGATGGAGAGGCCGACCACGTCCACATCCTCCTGGACCGCCGCGGCCACGACCATCTCCGGCGTCTGGTGGAGGCCGGTGTAGATGACCTCCATCCCGGCATCGCGGAGCGAGGCGGCGACGACCTTCGCCCCGCGGTCGTGCCCGTCGAGCCCGGGCTTCGCGACCAGCACCCGGATGGGGCGCGGGAGCGAAATCTCCCCGGAAGCGGCTGGAGCCGTGGCGTTCATGGCGCGCGGAACCTATGCCGCGTCCAGCAGCGAAACAAGCTCGCGGCAGTACGAGGGCACATCCCGGGCGGTACGGCAATCGCGGCCGCCGTAACGGTCCAGCGGGTCGAGCAGGACGGGGGTCAGCCCGGCCCGTCGCGCGCCGACGACGTCCACCGGGTAGATGTCCCCGACGTACACCGCCTCCCCGGCCGGGACGCCCGCCAGAGCGAGGGCGATCTCGAAGATCCGAGCATCCGGCTTCTCGATGCCGACTTTGCCGCTGTCCACGACGAACTTCAGGTGGGCGAGGAGCCCCACCCTTTCGAGCAGCCGGTCCACCGTGCCGTCCGCGTTGGAGACACACCCGACCACCAACCCCAGGCGGTTCAGCGACGCCAGCGCCTCAGCCGTTCCCGGCAGCGGGTTGCTCCAGAGGTTGTTGCGCTTGTGCTCGGCGATGATGTCCGGGGCCGCCAATGTGAATTCGTCCTCCGAGAGGCCGAGCGCGCCGAGCATGGCGGAGAAGTGGATCGTCCAGCGCGAAAAGTCGCTGGAGCTTTCGTTCCTGGCCATGGAAGCCTCCACAGCCGCACGACCCGCGTACTCCGCCTCCACGAACCCCTCGACCGGCAACGCG
>JAUYOW010000071.1 GCA_030697825.1 Gemmatimonadales bacterium
CGGCGGCGCCCCCGGCCTCGCCGCCGCGGCCTCGCGCCGCCGCCACGCCTGCGCCCGCAATGCCATCGCCGAGCGCCGCAGCCCCAGCTCCCGCGTCGCCGCTGGCACCCGGCGCGACGCCCGGCGCCGGCACGGACCCGACTACCGTCCGCACCGAGGGAGTCGAATTCCCGTTTCCGGGGTATCTCAGGAATCTCGTGGCCCAGGTGTTCCGGCGTTGGCGGCCCTCGACCGACGCGGAGCTCCAGGCCGAAGTCTTCTTCTTCGTTCACCGTGACGGATCCGTGACAGGCTTGCGGTTCATCCGGCGGTCGGGCTCCTTCGCGTTCGACCTCGAGGCGCAAGGCGCCCTAGAGGCCGCTGCGCGCGTGCATGCGTTCGGGTCGCTGCCGGACGGGTACGGAGCTGACGTGCTCCCGGTCTCGTTCTTCTTCAGTCCGGGGTCGATGCGGTGAAGCTAGAGTGCGTGGGGCGTGGTGCGCGGGACGTCGGGCGCGTCGCGCTTCTCGCGCTGGTCTCGTGGTCGAGCATGCTCTTCGCGCAGGACACGACGCGGGTGGAGAGTGGTGTGCGGGTGGGGATCACCTACACGCCGGGGAGCCGCCCGACGATCGGGGTGACGGCGCCTCCGGGCGCGGTGTTCGATAGCGTGAAGGCGATCGTGGCGCGCGACCTCGACCAATCGGACCGGTTCGAGATGGTCGAACGCCCGCCCAGCGACTCGGCGTCGCGCATTGGCACCGGACCGGCCGCGCGTTACCTGGTCGTCATCGATACGGCTCCGGAAGGCGCGGTGGTGGCCGTCGTGCGCCTGCTTGACGTCGCGACCAACCGCAGCCTCGCCCGCGTCGAGGTACCGCTGCAGGCGATGGGTGCGCCCGGATGGCGGCGCGCCGTGCACCAGGTGTCGGACGAGGTGGTGCGCGCGGCCACGGGAACGCCCGGGGTCGCAGCGACGGCACTGCTTTTCGTCCGCGAGGGCCAACTGGCCCGCATCGATGCGGACGGCGCGAACCCGGCCGGCGTGCGGTCGGCCGGACGCCCGGCGCTCTCGCCCGCGTGGTCGCCGGGTGGACGGTTGATTGCCTACACGGCGTTCGTGCGCAACGGTCAACCCATCGTCCTTCAGGACCTGGCTACGGGGCGGCGGGAGGTGGTGCCGACCACCGAGTACGGGCTCAACATCACGCCGGAGTTCTCGCCCGACGGGCGCCTCCTGGCGTTCGCGCACGGCACCGAGGCTGGGATGGACGTGTATGTTTACGACGTGGAGCGCCGGTGCTGCGTGCAGCGGATCACCGCCGGCCGCTTCTCCGACAACCTGTCGCCGACCTGGAGCCCGGACGGCCAGCGCCTGGCGTTCATCAGCGACCGCTCGCGCTCGCCGCAGCTCTACGTGATGGCGGCGGACGGCACGAACCAGGAAGTCCTCGGCCGCTTCGACTTCGGCGCGACGGGACCTACGGCGGGGCCGGCTTGGTCGCCGGACGGGCAGGCGATCGCCTTCCACCGCGAGGTGGGAGGCACTCCGCAGGTGTTCGTGTTGGACCTCGCGACGCGCGCGGTCCGGCAGATCACCGGTAGCGGCAGGAACGAGGACCCGACGTGGGCGCCGGACGGGCGCCACCTGGCGTTCGTCTCCACCCGCGGTGGCGGGCGGGACCTCTGGATCGTGGATCTGGAGACGGGGCGCCAGCGCCAACTGACCAGGGTAGGAGGCGCGAGGCTTCCCTCCTGGTCTCCACGGCTTGCTTCCGATGAGGGCAGGGAATGACCGGTTCGTCGGGCGGTCCACGTCGTCGTCATCGGTCGGTCGGTCCGTCGGTCGGTCCGTCCGTCCGGGTTTTCTTCGCTGCCGCGGCGTTCGTCGCGAGTGCGTGCGGCGGCGGCCAGCCGCCCACCCCGGCGCCCACTCCTCAGCCGGCGGCCGACTCGGTGCGCGCCAGGCAGGCGGCGGATTCGATGGCGGCGACGTCGCGGCGCGACTCGGCGCTCGCCGTGGCGCGACGGGATTCGGCCGTGGCGCGTGCCCGAGCCGACTCGGTCGCGCGGGTGGAGCGGGAGCGTGCCCGGGCGGACTCGGTGCGCGCGCAGGTGTTGCGGGACGGGGCGGACCCGTCGGCCGCCGGTCCGGTTCCTTCGGGTCTGGATCCGGTGCGCGGCGCCGCTCTCTCACGAGCGATCCACTTCGATCTCGACCGGGCTGACCTCACCCCAGAAGCGACGCAGCTCCTCGAGGAGAAGCTCGCGATCCTGCGGGCCAACCCGCGACTCGAGATCCAGATCGAAGGGCACTGCGACGAGCGGGGCCCGGACGAGTACAACCTGGCGCTGGGCAACCGCCGAGCCGCCGCGGCCAAGCGCTACATCGTGGAGCACGGCATTGCCGATGCACGCATCGCCATCATCTCATACGGCGAGGAGCGGCCGGCGGACCCCGGTCACACCGAAGAGGCCTGGGCGATGAACCGGCGCGCCGAGTTCGTGGTCACGCGGGGAGGGCGGTAGTGCGCTTGCGGGCCGCGGCCCTGTCGGCGCTCGCGCTCGCCTCCGGCGGGTGCGCGCTGCGCAGCGACGTGACGCGCGTGGAGCGGCAGCTGGCCACCCAGCAGCGGGAGATGGCGCGCGCAGACTCGGCGCGGGCGGCCGGCCTCGCAGCCGTGGCCCGACTGGTGCAGGGATTGCTGGACTCGCTCGCGCTGCAGCAGGACGCGCTGACTCGGCTGCGCGGCGATCTGCGCGTGGAACTGTTCAACGTCCAGCAACAGCTCGTGGCGATCCAGGAGCTGACCGGGCAGAGCCAGCAGCGGCTCTCGGAACTACGCGGGCAGATCGAGCAGCGGTCCACCCAGCTGGCCTCGCCCGCACCGGCAGGGCAGCCTGCGCCGCCCAGCGGGACACCCACGGTCGCCGACGGAGCGCCCGCACGCAGCCCCCCCCCGGGCGCGGCCCCTGCTCCGGGAGCCGCCCAGCCGGCCACGCCCCCGGGCCCGCCCGCGACGCCATCGCCCGCGGCCGCGACCCCGCTGGTCACGCCGGAGCCCACCGCCGACCAGCTCATGGAGCTCGCGCTCCAACAGTTGCGCCGCGGCAGCCCGGGCACCGCCCGCATCGCGCTGGCTGAATTCCAGCGCCGCTTCCCATCGCACGCGCGCGCCGCCGACGCCGAGTTCTTCACCGGCGAGGCGTGGGCCGCTGAGCGGCGCGCCGATTCCGCGGCGGCGGCGTACCACCGGGTGGTGGAGCGATTCCCAGCGTCGCCGCGGGCCGCGTCCGCGCTCTACAAACTCGGCGTTCAGGCGCTGGCGGCGGGCCGCCGTGACGAGGCGCGCACCATCTTCGGTCGCGTGGTGGCCGCTTACCCGGCATCGGAAGAAGCGGCGCTGGCCCGCGACCAGCTGCGATCGCTCGCGCCGGGCCGCTGAACCCGGGGCCGGACGATGCCCGAAGAGAAACAGCCCACCCGCGGTGAGATGCCGTTCCTCGACCACCTCGAGGAGCTGCGCTGGCGCCTGCTCAAGGTCGTGATGGCGATCGCCGTCGGCGTCGTGGCCGGCTACGTCATCATGACCCACTATGACGTCATCGGCTTCCTCAAGCGTCCCATCGACCCATTCCTGCCGAGGGGCAACAAGCTGCTCTTCACCAGCCCCCTCGACCCGTTCATGCTGACGCTGAAGCTCTCGCTGGTGATCGGCCTGCTGGCGGCGTCGCCGGTCGTGATCTGGCAATTGTGGCGGTTCCTGCGGCCCGCTCTCTACGACCGTGAGCGGTCGGTCGTCGTGCCCGTCGCCGTGGCCGGCGTGGGGATGTTCCTGGCCGGGGCCTCCGCCGGGTTCTATCTGGTCCTGCCCCTGGCGCTCAAGGTGCTGCTCGGTTTCCAGAACCAGAGCCTCGAGGGCTTCATCACGGCCCGCGAGTACTTCAGCCTCGCGACGACGGTCGTGCTCTCCTTCGGCGCGGTGTTCGAGCTGCCGCTCGTCCTGCTGCTCCTGGTCTACCTGCGCATCATCTCCTCCGCCTTCCTCCGCCGTCACCGCCGGACGTTCGTCATCGTGAACGCCATCCTCTCGTCGGTGCTGACTCCCGGCGACATCGTCGTGATGGCGGTGGTGGTGATGGTGCCGGTCCAGCTCTTCTACGAGGTCTCGATCGGGCTCGCGATGATCCTCGAGCGGCGGCGCGCCCGCGAGGCCGCGGCGGAGGAGCGCGAAGGAGAGGGCGGAGTCCCGGCGACGGGCAGTGCGTAGGGTGCGCGCAGGCTGGATCGCGGCGTTCGCGCTGGCGCTCGCGGCGACGAGCGGGGTGGCGCAGGTCCCACGCCGGGAGCGGATCCCGCTTCGGCCCGACCCGGTCCGCGCCCCTGCCGACACGGCCCGCCAGCGCGCCGCCGGCGCCGCCCGGGACACCACGCGCGCCGGCCGTGGCTCCGGCCTGCCGCAGCGGCCATCACGCTCCTTCGCCACGCCGGACTCCGTCACCCAGTCTCTCCTCAACCGGCGCGGCTTCCGCATCACCCGCTACAACGCCGACTCGGTCCAGTTCCTCGCCGAGGAGAAGGAGATCCGGCTGTCGGGCCGGGCCCTCATCGAGCGTGACCAGTCGACGCTCGAGGCCGACAGCGTACGCTACCAGGAAACGAACTGCGATCTCATAGCGGTCGGCTCGCCGAAGCTCTTCGACCGCACCGGCGTGCTGGTGGGGGTCGGGATGCGCTACGATGCCTGCAACCATGCCGGGATCATCGAGAACGCCACCACCGACTTCGAGGAAGGCAGTGCCACGTGGTTCCTGCGCGGTGACCTCGCGGTGGACAACGAGGAGAACCGGACCTATGCCGCTCGCGCCACCATCACCAGCTGTGACCTCATCGACCCGCACTATCACTTCGCGGCCCGCGACGTGAAGTGGGTCTCGAAGCGGCTGATGGTGTCGCGGCCGGCCGTGCTGTACGTGGCGGACGTGCCGATCCTGTGGCTGCCGTTCATCTTCCAGGACATGCGCCGCGGCCGGCGCTCCGGGCTGATGCCGCCGCAGTTCGGCATCAACGACATCGTCCGTAACTCGCCCCAGTACCAGCGGCATGTCACGAACCTCGGCTACTACTGGGCGCTGAGCGATTACACCGACGCGCAGGTGACCGTCGACTGGTACGCCCAGCGCTTCACCACCTTCAGCGGCCGCTTCCGATACCGCTGGCTGGATCGCTTCATGTCCGGCGGCCTCTCGCTCCAGGAGCTGCACGAGGCCGAGGGCAGCAGCAGCCGCCGCATCTTCTGGAGCCACCAGCAGAACTTCTCGCTGAACAGCAGTCTCACGGCGAGCCTCGACTACGCTTCGAGCTCGCGCATCATCTCGCGCAACTCCGTGGACCCATTGCTCGCGGTCGCGACGATCGACAGCCGCCTCCAGTTCCAGCGCCGGTTCGACTGGGGCACTCTCTCGATAGGCGGCAACCGCACCCAGTCGCTCGACAAGCCGCTCGTCACCACGAACTTCCCACGCATGGACTTCACGCCCAGCCCGATCGCGCTGTCGGGACGGATCACGTGGAGTCCGTCCTTCAGCGTGCAGAACGCGCTGACCAGCCAAGCGGGGCCGGGCTACCTGGTGTTCCGGGGCCCGGGCGCGCCGGACACCGCGTTGGTGGACTCCCGCCAGACCAGCATCAGCGTCGCCACGCCGTTCCTCATCGGCCGGTTCAACTGGAGCAACAGCGTCTCGATCACCGACGCGTGGAGCAGCCAGCACGACGGCATCACCATCCCCGATCCGGCGGACCCGACGCGCCAGCTGGTCCGGACCTACGGCGAGTCGTTCGAGACCGGCGTGGACTGGAACACCGGGATCAACCTCCCGGTGCTCTTCCAGGGTACCTGGAGGCTGTCGCCCAGTATCCAGATCGTGAACAACACCGGCGGCCCGTTCCTGCTCCGGAACCGCTTCACGGAAGGGGCGTTCGTGAGCCAGGGGAAACGGCTCCAGTACTCGGCCGGCATCTCGCCGGCGTTCTTCGGGCTATTCGGCGGCATCGGCCCCATCGCGCGGATAAGGCACTCCGTCTCGCCCAGCCTTTCGTGGGCCTTCTCTCCGGCCGCGACCGTGCCCGAGGACTACGCCCGCGCCATCTCGCGTGACGGCCGCGTCACCACCCGGCGCAGCGACGCGCGGCAAACCCTGGCGCTCGGCCTGTCGCAGAACTTCGAGGCCAAGCTCCGCCCGCCCCGGCCCGCCGGCGCCGACACCTCGTCGGCCGACTCGCTGGCGGCTGCCCCCGGCGCGAACCAGGAGCAGGAAGGCCGCAAGATCAAGCTCCTGTCCATCCAGTCGGGCGGCATCGCGATAGATCTCGAGCAGGCGAAGAAGCGGGGACGCACCGGATGGCTGACCGACAACTGGGGCAACACGTTCAGCTCGGACCTGCTGCGCGGGTTCTCGCTGGCCACGCAGCACGATCTCTTCGACGGCCCGGTCGGCACGGTGGGCTCGCGGTTCAGGCCCTTCCTGACCGGCGTCACGGCAGGGTTCTCGCTCGGCACCGGCACGCTGCGCACCCTGGGCTCCATCCTAGGGCTCCGCGCCGCCCCCGTCAGCACCGAAGCCCGCCCGGACAGTGCCCTGCGGCAAGACAGCGTGGCCCTCCTGAATGACCGCTTCGGCACGCCCTTCCAGCGCGGCCCGAACGCCACCCGCTCCACGGCGCTCGCGCAGCTGGCCCCGCGGATCGGCGCCGGTGGCGGCTTCGCGGCGTCACTCAACTACAGCCTCTCGCGACAGCGGCCCGCGACCGATTCCAGCGCCACCCAAACGGCGCCGACGCCGGTCCAGCAGACCGTCTCGGGCAGCCTCTCCTTCCAGCCGACGGCGCACTGGTCGGTCTCGTGGCAGACGTCGTACAACTTCACGCGCAACGAGTTCAGCGACCATGTGGTCCGGCTCGACCGGGACCTTCACGACTGGCGCGCCACGTTCACGTTCATCAGGTCCGCCAACGGCAACTTCCTCTTCAGTTTCTTCATCCAGCTGATCGACCAGCCGGACATCAAGTTCGACTACGACCAGCGCAACATCCAAGGCCGTTAGCGTCCGGGGACACAAGGAAGTGTCCTCTACAGCGGACAGTCGTGGCTAGCCACCGCCATCCGGCATGGCATCGTAAGTAATTGTGAGACATCGTGTTAGACGACGGACGGCGCCGGGGCACGTCCCCTGCGTTCGTAGCGGTCGCCACCCCAAACGGGAGCAGTACATGTTAAGGGCGCTGGTTCAGACTTCTCTGGTGATCTCTGCGGCGGCGTTCGCGGCCGGCTGCTACGATGACCTCGTGTCCGTCTACGTGCCCGCGTCGCCGACCGGCCTCGCCTACGAACTCGAGCCCTCGGGCGACCCGCTGCGTCCTCGCGGCGTCATCCTGCGTTGGACGCCCACGACCGACGGCAACGTCGAGAACTACAACGTCTATTCGCGCGCCAGCCAGTCCGAGAGCTTCGGCCTGCGCGGTACGACCTCCTCGCCCAGCTTCCATGACGACGGGTTGCCGCACCTCGAGTACTACGTCACGGCGGTCTCGGTCGACGGTGGGGAGTCGGATCCCTCGGGCGCGGTCTTGGTGGACGAGCGCCTCCGTCTCCCGGCGCCCGCGTCCGTCACCAGCATCTCACTCAATGCCGCGATCCACGTCCAGTGGAGCGACAACGCGTTCACGACCGACCCGAACGGCTTCTCGCACTATCGGATCTACAGCGCGATCTACGACCTGGACCGGAACCTGTGCGCCGCGAACTGGACGCTCGAGGGGACGACGGTCGCCGCGAGCTTCCTCTCGGCCAACCTCACTAACGGGCGGCCACGCTGCTTCGGCATCTCGGCGGTAACGATAGAGGGGTTCGAGAGCCTCTGGTCGCCGCTGCGCAACGACACCCCGCGCCCGGACGGGAGGAACGTGCTGTTGTTCGCGTCCGGAGGGAACCTGATCGCCAACGCCTTCCGCTTCCACGTCGACGCCAACGGCAACGGGCTGGCGGAGCCGGGGGAGCTGGGCCGCACCGGTTCGCGGACGGACCTTACCAACGACTTCTACCTTACGCTGGACCCGAGCGGCGCGATCTTCATCGTCCCGCTGCGCACCGGAACGCAGATAACGATCTACGGGAATGCGCCTATCGCGGACCTGACGTCCATCGACCTCGCACCGGCCGCCGGATACACCCGGAACGCGGTCCAGGCCTCTCCCCTGTATGGATACGTCTTCCAGATGACGGCGGGTGACCCGTTCGCCCGGTATGGGGCGATCCGGGTGACGGCGGTGGGGACGGACTACGTGATCTTCGATTGGAGCTATCAGAGCGACCCGGGGAATCCGGAGCTGGTCAGGTTTGCAGGGGGCAGCGGGCAGTAAGCGTTGCAGGGTTGCAGAGTTGCAGCGGTTGACAGGGAATCGGAGGGCAGTGATCAGCGCCTGAAAACTGGCTGACGTCCTGCTCGCTGATTCCTGCAAGCCGCTGCAACCCTGCAACTCTGCAACTCTACTTCACACCGAACCCTTTTGTACTGTAGCTTTTCCGAATGACGATCGCCGCCCCTCACCTCGTCCGAGCCCCGCGGGGCTCGGTGTTGTCCTGCCGCGGCTGGGTCCAGGAAGCCGCCCTGCGCATGCTCATGAACAACCTCGATCCCGACGTGGCGGAGCGGCCGGACGACCTGGTGGTGTACGGTGGGACCGGCCGCGCCGCGCGGTCGTGGGAGGCGTTCGAGGCCATCGTGCGCACGCTGCGCACGCTGGCGAACGACGAGACGCTCCTGGTCGCGAGCGGCAAGCCGGTCGGGGTCTTCCGTACCCACGAGGAGGCGCCCCGCGTGCTGATCGCCAACGCGAACCTCGTGGGTCGCTGGGCGACCTGGGACGTCTTCCGCGACCTCGAGCGGAAGGGCCTCATAATGTACGGCCAGATGACGGCCGGCTCGTGGATCTACATCGGCACGCAGGGCATCCTCCAGGGCACGTACGAGACCTTCGGCGCGGTGGGGCGCCAGCACTTCGGTGGGTCGCTGAAGGGCCGTCTAATCGTCTCGGGCGGCCTGGGCGGGATGGGCGGCGCGCAACCGCTTGCGGCGACGATGAACGACGCCGTCTTTCTCGGCATCGAGGTGGATCCGGCGCGCATCCGTCGGCGGGTCGAGACGCGCTACCTCGACCGGGAGACAGCCTCGTTGGACGAAGCGCTGGCGTGGTGCGACGCGGCGCGGCGCAAGGGCGAGGCGCTCAGCGTGGGTCTCGTCGGCAACTGTGCGGAGGTGCTGCCGGAGCTGACGCGGCGCGGCGTCGTGCCGGACGTCCTCACCGACCAGACCTCGGCGCACGACGCGCTGAACGGGTACGTCCCGGCTGGGCTCGACCTCGATGAGGCGGCCGGCCTCCGGCTGAGCGATCCCAAGGACTACGTGAAGCGCGCCATGGACTCCATGGCCGTTCACGTCCGAGCGATGCTCGACCTCATGCGCCGCGGCGCCGTCACTTTCGACTACGGGAACAACCTCCGCACCCAGGCGCTGGACGCGGGCGTCAAGGAGGCCTTCGACTTCCCCGGCTTCATACCCGCCTACGTGCGGCCGCTCTTCTGCGAGGGCAAGGGACCCTTCCGCTGGGTCGCGCTCTCGGGCGAACCCAGGGAGCTGGCGCGCACCGACCAGCTGGTGCTCGAGCTGTTCCCGGAGAACGAGCACCTGCGCCGCTGGATCACGCTGGCGAAGGAGCGCGTCGCGTTCCAGGGACTGCCGGCGCGCATCTGTTGGCTCGGCCAGGGCGAGCGGGCGCGCTTCGGGGCGCGGCTCAACGACCTGGTCGCGAAGGGCGAGGTCTCGGCGCCCATCGTCATCGGTCGTGATCACCTCGACACGGGTTCGGTGGCCTCGCCGTTCCGCGAGACCGAGGGGATGCTCGACGGCAGCGACGCCATCGCGGACTGGCCGGTCCTCAACGCGATGCTCAACGTGGCGAGCGGCGCCTCGTGGGTCTCGTTCCATCACGGTGGCGGAGTGGGGATCGGGAACTCGCTCCACGCGGGGCAGGTGATCGTCGCGGATGGAACGCCGGCCGCGGCGAGCCGGCTCGACCGCGTGCTCACCAACGATCCCGGCCTCGGCGTCGCGCGCCACGCTGACGCGGGCTACGACCTCGCGAAGGAGACCGCGGCGCGCCACGGGATCCGCCTGCCGATGGAAGAATCCGGCCATTAGCCGTCTCGCTCTCGTCAACGCGGGAGCTGTGGTCACCGGGCCGCCGACGGGCGATCCGGTGCGGCGGCCTGGCTGGGACCACCTCGGCGTGCGGACCGGCGTCGGGGTCGGCGTTGAGGACGGGCGCATCGCGATGGTCGCGCCTGATCGCGATGTGAGGGATTGGTTCCATGAAGCGGCTCGCCGGCGGGGTCCCACGCCCGACGGCGGTCGGACGGCACGCTCGGCACCCGCCGCCGGGCCCGGGCCCCCGCCGGACTCGCCGCCAGATGAAATTGTCTCCTGCGAAGGCCGGCTGGTAACGCCCGGCTTGGTGGACTGCCACACCCACGCCGTCTTTGGAAAGCCGCGGTTGGATGACCAGGGCCGGCGGGCGCGAGGGGAGGACTACAAGGAAATCGCGGCGGCGGGCGGCGGGATCCTGTCGTCGGTCGCGGACTTCCGTGCCCGCGGCGAGGACGAGCTGCTGGACCTCACTCGCACGCGAGTGAGCCTGCTAGCCACCCTGGGCACGACGTCGGTCGAGATCAAGTCGGGGTACGGACTCGCGCTGGAAGAAGAGCTGAAAGCGCTGCGCGTAGCGCGACGCCTGAGCGCGGAGCTGCCGGTCACCGTGGTGCCGACGTTCCTCGGTGCGCACGAGGTGCCGGCGGAGTACCGGTCGAAACGCGACGCATACATCCATCTGGTCACCGATCAGATGCTCCCGGCGGTCGTGCGCGAGGGGCTGGCGTCGTTCTGCGACGTCTTCTGCGAGCCGGGCGTGTTCTCGATCGCGGAGAGCGAGGCCATCCTCACCGCCGCTCAGTCCCTGGGTCTCGGCGCGAAACTCCACGCCGACGAGCTCGACCCGGCGGGTGGCGCGCAGCTCGCCGCCAGGCTCGGCGCCGTCTCTGCCGACCACCTCGCCGCCATCCATCCCCAGGGCATCGACGCCCTGGCGGCGAGCGGGACGGTGGCGGTGCTGCTGCCCGGCACGCTGGTCTTCCTGGGCAAAGCGCGGCAGGCGCCCGCGCGAGCCCTCGTGGACTCGGGCGCGATCGTCGCCCTGGCCACGGACTTCAATCCCGGCAGCTCGCCCAGCGCGAACCTGCCGTTGATGATGGCCCTGGCGGTGAGCCAGTCGCGGCTCCAGCCCGAGGAGGCGTTCATCGGCGCGACCGTGAACGCCGCGTGGGCGCTGCGACTGGCCGATGGGCAGGGGCGGCTCGTCCCGGGCGGACGGGCGGACGTGGCGGTGTGGAACTGCCGCGATGTGAGGGAGCTCGCCTACTGGTACGGAATGCCGCTCGCGTGGCGGGTTTACGCCGCCGGTCGTCCTTGTCATGAACCTGATGCGGGCATATCTTCAGCCCGATATCGCGCCGGGCCACTTTCTCCGCCACAATCCTAGGTTTTCGTGGGCGCATGAGCAATCTCGACAAGTTCAAAGATCAGGCACGCAAGTTCGAGCTGAAGGGGCAGTGGCAGAAGGCGATCGACCAGCTCACCAAGGCTATCGACACCTTCGAGGCCACCCCCGATGGTGACGACGCCGAGCTCGTGCTTTACAATCGGGTCGGCGATCTCTACCAGAAGGCCGGCGACACCCAGAACGCCATCACGTATTACGAGCGTGCCGTCGACAAGTACACCGAGGTCGGTCTCGCCAACAACGCCATAGCGCTCTCCAACAAGCTCCTGCGCCTCGCGCCGGGACGCTCTCAGGTGTACCTCAAGCTCGGCATCCTTTTCGCGAAGAAGGGCTTCGGCCCCGATGCCAAGCATAACCTTCTCGAGTATGCCGACCGGATGCAGAAGGCCGGCCAGATCGAGGAGGCGTTCAAGGCGCTGAAGAAGTTCGCCGAGATGACGCCCGGGAACGACGACATCTGGGCGGTGCTGGCGCAGCAGGCGCGGGCTCAGGCCAAGACTCCCGAGGCGGCGGAGCAGGTCGAGAAGCTGCTGGCGGAGTTCGAGGCGAAGGACAGGGTGGCCACGCAGCGGCGCTCGCGGATGAGCCGGAGCATGCTGACGGGCGAGGAGCTGCCGCCGGAACCGCCCGCCAAGAGGGACCTCGTATTCCTCGACATCAACGAGCCGGTGCAGCCGCGCCGCAGCGCCGTTGCAAAGGCTCCCGTCCTGGAACCGACCCCGCCCGAGCCGGAGATCCCGGCGCTCGAGATCGAGACGACGTCGCTCGCGGAGCCCGAGGTTGCGCCCCCCAGCGCCGACCTCCCGCTGCTCGAGCTGGAGCCCACGTCGCTCGCCGAGCCTGAAGCCGCTCCCCCCCTCGACGACCTGGGATCGCTCGACCTGGAGGTAGCGCCGGTCGCGGGAGGGCCGCAGGAAGAGGCGCCATCGACCGCCGGCCTCCCGCTGCTGGACGTCGAAGAGGAGGCACCCGCCGCAGCGGAGATCAGCTCGACGCTCGAATTCCTCGACCTGGGGGAGGTGACGACGGCCGCGCCGAGCGTCGAGGACCTCGAGTCCCGCATCGCCGCTGGTCCCGAGGATTGGGAGGCGCACCGACTTCTGGGCGAGGCGCTGCTCGAGCAGGGTGAGCGTGAGCGCGGTCTCGCCGAGCTCGACGCGGCGATGGATGGCTACGACCAGGCGGGAGACCTGGAGATGGCGAACGCCGTCACCGAGGAGGTGATCCGCCTCAACCCGAACAGCGTGCGGCACCAGCAGCGCCGGGTCGAGATCGCGTACCGGCGCGGCGACAAGGCGCGCCTCGTGGACGCGTACGTCGAGCTGGCCGATGCGCTGTTGCGCTCGAACGATCTCGACAAGGCCATCGCGGTCTACCAGCGGGTGCTGGAGCACGATCCGTCCAACGTCCGGTCCAAGTCCGCGCTCGATACCCTGGCGCCTCCCGCCGCGCCCGCGGTGCCTCAGGCCCCCCCGCCCGCCGCCGCCGTGGCGGCCAAGGGGGACTACGTGGACCTCGGGGCCCTTCTATTCGACGACGAGGACGAAGGCTCGGTCAAGGACACGCGGATGCGGATCGAGGACGAGGAGCCCTCCGGCGACGACAAGAAGGACTTCTCGCAGATGCTGGCCGCATTCAAGAAGGGGATCGAGGCCAACGTGGGCGACGAGGACTTCCAGAGTCACTACGACCTGGGCGTCGCCTACAAGGAGATGGGGCTGCTCGACGAGGCTATCGCGGAATTCCAGAAGGCACTGCGAAGCAGCGAGGGCCGGCTCAAGTCGTCGGAAACGCTCGGGCTCTGCTTTTTCGAGAAGGGCCAGTTCGCCGTGGCGGAGACCATCTTGCGACGCGCGCTCGAGTTGCCGGCGGCGAGCGAGGCGGAGCGCATCGGGCTGCTCTACTGGCTGGGCCGCGCGCAAGAGGAGCAGGGCAAGGGACCCGACGCGCTCGGTTCGTACAACCGGGTCTTCGCGGAGGACATCAATTTCCAGGACGTCAACCAGCGGGTGCAGGCGCTCTCCAGGGCGGGAGCCCAGCGGTGACCCACCAGGCCGCCGGCGTCACCCTGGCCGACGTGCAGCGACCGGTGGTCGCGCACCTCGACGCCGTCACCGCGGACCTGCGCGCGATCATCGCGGCCGATTTCCCGCTGATCGCGGAGGTCAACGGGCACCTCCTCCAGATGAAGGGCAAGCTCTTCCGCCCCACGTTGCTCCTGCTCGCGAGCGAGGCGTCGGGCGCGCGGGACCCCCGCGCCGTGCGGTTCGCCGCCATCATCGAGCTGATCCATCTCGCGACCCTGGTGCACGACGACTCGGTGGACCACTCGTCGCTGCGGCGCGGGATGCCGACGGTGAACTCCCTGTTCAGCCACCAGATCGCGGTGATAATGGGCGACTACCTCTACTCGCGCGCGATCATCGAGCTGGTGAGGCTCGACGACCTCGAGCCGCTGAGGGTGCTCTCGCGGGTGACCAACGAGATGACGGTCGGGGAGATGCGGCAGCTCGCGGCCTACGACGCGCTGAGCTTCCGCGAGGAGGACTACGAGCTGCTCATCAGATCCAAGACCGCCTCGCTCGTCGCCGCGACCTGCGAGGTCGGCGCGCTTCGCGCCGAGCCGGACTCCCGGAGGGCGCTGCGCGGGTACGGCGACTCGCTAGGTATGGCGTTCCAGATCACCGACGATCTTCTCGACTATACGGAAGGTGAGGCGGTGACCGGCAAGCCCTCGGGGTTGGACCTCAAGGAGCACAAGGTCACGCTACCGCTCATCGCCGCGTTGCCTCACCTGACGGACGATGAGCGCCGGGAAGTGCAGCGGCTCTTCCTCGCTGCCAGGCCCGCCGACGATCAGGTAGCTAGGGTCATGGCCATGGTTGCCAGGTGCGGCGGGCTCGACTACGCCCGCGAGCGTGCGGCGGCGTACGCGGCACAGGCCGAGGCCTCGCTCGAAGAGCTCGCGCCCTCGGCGGCGCGCGACGCGCTGCGGGACGCCATCGCCTACGCGGTCGAGCGGCGGCGCTGAAGCGTGGCGCCGGTCCCGCGCCGCCCGCTCTTCTATCTCGGGGTGCTCGCCTCGGGGTTCGTCCTGGGCGGCCTGCTCTCGTCGTTCCTGCGCCGATTCATGCCGGAAGGGGCCCCGCGCGACGTCCTGACGTACGCCGTGACCGCTCATCTCGGCCCCGTCACCCTGGACCTGCTGGTGCTCTCCTTCACGATTGGGCCCCTCGGTGTTAATGTTTCTGTGCTGGCGGTAGTCGGGGTGGTCTTGGCTTACCTGTTGGCTCGCTCGTTGTTCTAGGGCGGTTGAAGAGCCGGAAACTCTTCAACTCTTCAACCAGGAGTGACCTATGTTCGGGAATCTGGGCATGTCCGAGATCCTGATGGTCCTCGTGATCGTGCTGCTCGTCTTCGGCGCGAAGCGGTTGCCGGAGATCGGGTCCGCGATGGGCAAGGGGATTCGGGAGTTCAAGCGGAGCATGCGTGAAGTGACGGAGGAGATAGACCGACCGGAGCCGCCCGCGGAGCCGAGACGCCTGGCTCCGCCGGAAGAGCGCCGGCAGGGCTGACCAAAGAAAGACGGGGCGCGGATCGAAGAGACCGCGCCCCGTTTTCACGTCGCCCGGCGGCTACTGGGTCTGCTGCTGAGCCGCCGGCCGTAGCACCTCGGCCCGCCGATCCTTGACGTTCGCTGCACGCCGGAGCGCCTCAAGGTAGGCCTGTACCCGCACCTGACGCGCCGCCCGCAACACCGCCAGCCGCTGGTCCTCCTTTTGCTGCACCCATGCCGCTGAGTCGGCGCCCGTCCGCCGCAAAGGCTCCATGAAGAAGAACGCGGCGTCGTTCGAGAGGAGTCGCGACCGCTCACCCAGGCGCAGGCGGAAGGCCGTACCAACGGCCTCGGTAGCGGCGCCGAGCAACGGCACCGTGGCGGTCCGGGTGAAGGGGCCCAGCGTCGTGAGTGTCAGCCGCAACGCCGTGGCCACCTGATCGAGGGTCTGGCCGCTGTTGAGCCTCCGCTCCGCGTCGCGCGCGATGGCCTCCGCGGCCGCGCGCTTCTTCGCGAGCGTTACCCCGACCTGCACTGCCGCGCCCACCTCCGCGAGCGGCGGCACGCCCGCGGGCGAGAGGCTGTCGAGCCGGAACACGTAGTACGCTCCGTTGGTCTCCACGACCGGGCTGGTCTCACCCGGCTGGGCCTCGAACGCCCAGACGCCGACGTCCGGGATGCGGTACCGGCCCAGCACGTATGGCACCCCCTCGAAGAGCGGCTCGGGGTGCTCGACCCCGAGGGACATGAGCTGCGCCGCGCTGTCGAGGGCTGCGGGGCTCGACTGCTCCGCGGCGAGGCGGTCGAGCGAGTCAGCCCGGGCCTCGAGCGTGTCGAGGCGGGCGCCGATCCGGGCGATGGGGAGCAGGATGTGCCGCGCCTTCACGCTGTCCGCGGTGCGGCGCTCGACCTCGATCAGGTGCACGCCGAAGGACGAGACGACCGGCTCCGAGATCTGGCCGATGGGCAGGCGGAACGCGGCCTGTTCGAACGGCGCGACCATCTGCCCGCGGCCGAACATCGGCAGCTCGCCGCCCTGCTCCCGCGAGCCTGAGTCGGCGGATTCGGCGCGCGCGATCGCCGCGAAGTCGGCGCCGCGGAGGATCGAGTCACGGAGTGCGCGGGCGTGCGTCATGATCAGCACCGAGTCCGCGGTCGTCGGCAGTTTCAACACGGCGATGAACGAGACCACGGCGCGCGCGGGCCGCTGGAAGTCGTCCCGGTGGGCGTCGTAGTAGGCCTGGAGGTCCTGGTCCGTGACCTGAGCCGACGCCTGCGCCGGCACGTCGGCAGGCCGGATCACCAGCGCCCGCACCGACACCGAGTCGTGCTGGTCGCGCCAGATCGTCCAGAGCTTGCCATCCGGGACGTAAATGTCCGAGGTGACCTGCTCCAGCAGCTTCAGCCGCGGCAGATCCTCGCGGAACCGCTGCTCCATCGCGAGCAGGTACGGGCGGCTCGCCGTCGTCTGGGTCAGGAACCGCTCGTATTTCTGGAAGTCGAACTGTCCGTCCGTCTGGAACTGCGGGTCGGTCGTGATCTCGCGGGGGGGGTAGCGCCGCACCGCGTCGCCGATCTCACGGTCCGACACGACGATGCCACGGCGCCGGTACTGCTCCCGGAGGAGCTCCGCCTGGACGAGGCGGTCGAACGCTGCGTTCTCGATCTCCCGCTGGTCCTCCCGGCTCAGCTGCTGCCCCGGGTTCTGCTGGCGGGCTTCCTCGTAAGCGTTGCGGTACGCATCCAGCCACGCCTGATAGCGGATCGGAGCGCCGTCCACCGTGCCGACGTCCTGGGTCTGGAGTTGGGCGCCCCCCATGCCCACGTCGAAAACCAGCCAGCCCACGAATGCCACCGCGAGGACGACCATGATGACCTTAGTCTTCGCGCGCATCGTGCTCAGCATCGACCTTCACTCCCGAAAACAGGGTATCCGCAGCATCCGGAAAGCCGCTAAATGTAGAAGGGACAACGCCCAAAGCCAACCGCCGGGAGGCCGTTCCCGTTGACACGGTCTGGAGCCGCAACGTATACTCGCCAAGTCGCGCCGCATGGACCGAACGCCCAGGGGTTGGATGGCCGCCTCCAGCGAAATCGAGAAGCTCGAAACCCGCTACGCCGAAAACCCGGAGGGTCGGTACTTCGCGCCGTTGGCCGACGCCTATCGTAAGGCGGGGCGGGTGGACGATGCCCTACAGCTTGTCCACAAGGGTCTCGAGAAGCATCCGGACTACCTCTCGGCTCACATCGTCCTCGGCCGCTGCCAGCTCGACAAGAAGGACGACGCGGCGGCCCGGGACGCCTTCGAGACCGTGCTCGGCCTCGACTCCGAGAATATCATCGCGCTCAAGAGCCTGGCGGAGATAGCCGAGCGGTCGGGTGACACCGCCGCGGCGCGCGGCTGGCTTCAGAAGCTGCTGCTCGTAGACTCGATGAACACGGACGCCGAGGCGGATCTCCAGCGTCTGGGTGGGCCGCTGCCCGGGGAAGCGCCCGGGGAGGGAGCTCCCGCGGAGGAGGCGCCCGCGGCCGAAATCTCCTTCGCGGACGTCACGGCGGATGCCGAGGCGCCCACCGAGCCGGTCCCCGCGATCGAGCCGGAGCCGTCGCAACCCCCGCCCGCGTTCACGGAAGCGCCGACCGAACCGATGGCGGGCATCTTTCTGGATGAGCTCGAGCCGCCCGCGGTGGCTCCGGCAATCGACTTCCTCGACCCGGCCCCGAGCCACGAGGCGCCGACGGCGCCGGTCGAGGAGCTGGCCGCGGCCGGATCGGTGTGGGACGCCGCGCCCGAAGTGGCCAGCATCGACTTGGATTCCTCGCGCCCGCCTGGAGCGGCGGGCGTCGGGCTGGACCAGACGGCGCCTTCCGTCGACCTTAATCTGATCATGCCGGAGGACGTGACGCCCCCGGAAGAGATGAAGCGGCCGTCGAGCAAGCTGGTGCAGATGGTCTCCCCTCAGGTGCCGGCCGAGGAGGCGCCGCAGCACCGCGAAGGCGGCGCGGAGCCGATGCTCACCGAGACAATGGCCGACCTGTATCTCAAGCAGGGCTTCAAGAGCGAAGCCGCGGACGGGTACCGCCGCCTGCTGGCACAGCGGCCGGACGACGCCACTCTCAGGGCCAAGCTGGCCCAGGTCGAGGGCCCGCCGCCCAGCCTGAGCGCCGCGGCGCTCGGCTCGGAGGCCGTGGGAGCCTGGCTCCGACGGGTGGCCGGGTCGTCGCTCTCGGCGCCGCCGCCGCCCCCGCCGCCGCCGCCGGCCGCTCCGCTGGCCGAAGATCAGACCCCGATGGAAACCGCGTTCGCCGCGCCCGAGCCCGAGCCGGCGGCCATGGGGGAGCCGGCGCGCCCGGCCAGCGACGCGTTCTCCCTCGACCAGATCTTCGGCGCCGAACCGGGTGCGGGCGTTGCCACGGCCGCGCCCCCGCGGGAGTCCCAGGCGGCAACGCCGGCCAATGCGTCGTTCGACGAGTTCTTCGGCGCCGCACCCGAGAAGGAGAGCGTGCGCCCGAAGCCGGCCGAAGCCGCTCCGCCGGCCGAGGACGACGTCAGCTCCTTCAACGCCTGGCTCCACGGACTCAAGCGCTAGTGCACATCGCGGTCATCAACGGTCCGAACCTCAACCTGCTGGGGGTTCGGGAGCCGGAACGCTATGGCACCGCCACGCTCAGCGCGATCGAAGCGCGGGTCCGTGAGCGCGCGGCGGCGCTGGGAGCGGAGATCGGCTGGTTCCAGTCCAACCACGAGGGCGCGGTCGTCGAGGCGATCCAGGCCCTGCGCTCCGCCTCGGATGGCGCGCTGATCAACGCCGCGGCGTTCACCCACACCTCGGTGGCGGTCCGGGACGCCGTGCTCGCCGTGAACGTACCCTTCGTCGAGGTCCATCTCTCCAACATCTGGGCCCGTGAGGAGGAGCGGCACAAGTCACTGCTCGCGGATCTCGCGGTCGGTGTGGTAGCGGGGTTCGGCGCCGACTCGTATCTGCTGGGGCTCGACGCCATGGTCGGCTGGCTGCGGCGCACGGAGCGGCCGACGCCGGGCGCCCTGGAGGCCTGACCGTTGCGGCGGGCGCCTCTCCGTCTCCACGTCCTCACGTCTTCCCGTCCGCATGTCTGATCGCCGCCCCGAGCGCCTCGCGTCGCTCCGAAGGAAACTCGCGGCGGAAGGGCTGGACGGCCTGCTGGTCACGTCGCTCCCCAACATCCGCTACCTGACCGGATTCTCGGGCACCAGCGCGGTGCTTCTGGTGACGGCGGCGCACGCCGTCTTCCTCTCGGACTTCCGCTACCAGACCCAGGCGGCGCTCGAGATCGGAGACTTCGCGCGGATCGAGATCGACTCCGGCTCCGTCTGGGAGCGCTTCTTCAAACTGTTGCCGGAGCTTCCCGGCCTGACGACGATCGGGTTCGAGGCGCACGTGATGACCGCCCGGGACGGGGCGAAGGTGGCCGATCCCGCCCGCCCCTGGCGCTTCCGGCCGACGGCGGACATTGTCGAGGCACTCCGTTCCGTGAAGGCCCCCGAGGAAGTCGAGGCGATCCGTGCCGCCGGCCGGGTCGCGGCCGACGCGCTCGGGGACATGGTACTCCAGGTGCGCTCCGGGCAGACGGAACAGGAGGTCGCCGCCGCGCTCGAGGGCGCGCTCAGGCGCCACGGGAGCGAGGGGTATCCGTTCCCGACCATCGTGGCCTCCGGGCCGCGCGCGGCGCTCCCCCACGCGCGCACCTCGCGCCGGGTGATCGCGTCGGGCGACTGGCTGTTGGTGGATTTCGGCGCGATCGTGGACGGCTACTGCTCGGATGTCACGCGGACGTTCGTGGTGGGCGCTCCGGCGAGCCCGAGACAGGCGGAAGTTCATGGCCTGGTGCGTGCCGCGCAAGCGGCGGCACTGGCGGGGCTCCGCGCGGGGTTGACGGGCCGGCAGGGCGACGCCCTCGCTCGGGACGTGATCGAGGCGGCCGGCTGCGGCGACGCGTTCGGCCACTCGCTCGGCCACGGCGTGGGGCTCGAGGTGCACGAGGCGCCGCGACTGGCGAAGACGGCGGACACGCCGCTGCCGGCGGCCGCGGTGGTCACCGTCGAACCGGGCGTCTATCTTCCCGACTGGGGTGGGGTGCGGATCGAGGACGACGTCGTGCTCCGCCACGACGGCGCGGAGTTGCTGACGGAGTTCCCGCGGGACCTCATGGTTCTGGGCCAGGGCTGACGAGGAGACGCGCGTGAAGAAGAAGAACAAGCCGAAGGCTTCCGCCAAGGGCAAGCCGGCAGTCCCGGGCGACCGGGACCTGGCGGTCCTAGAGAAGCTCCTGTCGATGCTCGACGGCTCCTCCGCCGCGACGATCAAGCTCGAGCGCGGAGGGACGACGTACGAAGTGTCGAGGGGCAGCGCCGCGTCCCACCACCTCGTCCACTCCGTCCCGGGTGGCGTGGCGGCGGGTCATTCCGCTCCGCCTGTCTCCGCCGTTCCGCCGGCAGGGGGCGGGGCCGGAGCGGGTGCCGTCGTTCCGCCCGCGCCACCCTCCAATCTGATCGAGATCAAGTCACCCATGGTGGGCACCTTCTACCGGGCCCCGGAGCCGGGGGCCGAGCCCTACGTGAAGGTGGGAAGCCGCGTCTCGGCCGGCCAGACACTGTGCATAATCGAGGCGATGAAGATCATGAACGAGATCGAATCGGAAGTGACCGGCACCGTGCGCGAGATCCAGATCGACGAGGCCCAGCCCGTCGAGTTCGGCCAGGTCCTCTTCCGGGTCGAGCCCAATGTCTGAGCCCGGCGCGACGCGGCCCGCGGCGCCCGCGCCGGGCGCGGCGCCTGGCGCTCCAGCGGCCAAGGCCCCGCCGGCGACGGCCTTCTTCCAGAAGGCCATCAAGACGATGATCGAGAAGAAGGGTTCCGACCTCCTGCTGAAGGTCGGCCGCGCGCCGACGGTGCGCGTGGCCGGCGAGTTGGAGCAGATGGACATGACCCCGCTCTCGCCGGCGGACCTCAAGTCGCTGGCCGAGCAGCTGATGCAGCCCAAGCAGCTCAAGGAGTTCATGGAGACGAAGGAGGCGGACTTCGCCATCGGTGTGCCGGGGGTGGGCCGTTTTCGCGTCAACGTGTACTGGCAGCGCGGCACCCTGGCCTTCGCGTTCCGCGTCATTCCCTACGAGGTGAAGACCATCGAGGAGCTGCGGCTCCCCAAGATCCTCGAGGAGATCGCGGTGAAGCCGCGTGGGCTGGTGCTGATCACGGGCGTCACCGGCAGCGGCAAGTCCACGGCCCTCGCCGCGATGATCAACCACATCAACACGACGCGCCGGGTCAACATCATCACCATCGAGGACCCGATCGAGTTCCTGCACCGGGACATCAACTCGATCGTGAACCAGCGCGAGGTGGGTGCGGACACCCTCTCGTTCCACGCGGCGCTGAAGCACATCCTGAGGCAGAACCCCGACGTGATCCTGATCGGCGAGATTCGCGACATCGAGACGCTGGACGTCGCCCTCAAGGCGGCGGACACCGGCCACCTCGTCTTCTCTACGCTGCACACGACCGACGCGACGCAGACCATCAACCGCGTGATCTCGTTCTATCCGCCGCACCAGCACGAGGAGATCCGGCACCTGCTCTCTACCGCGCTCCAGGGCGTGGTGTCGCTCCGCCTGGCGCCCACCAAGGACGGCGTGGGTCGCGTCGCGGCGTGCGAGGTGCTGATCAACACGGCCGCGGTGCGGGACAACATCCGGGACGTGAAGGCCCAGCTCAACATCCCGGATCTCATCAAGGAAGGGAATATCCAGTACGGGATGCAGTCCTTCGACCAGAGCCTGATGCGCTGGTTCACGATGGGCGTGATCTCGCTGGAAACGGCCCTGTTCTTCTGCTCGAACCCGACCGAGTTCTCGTTGCAGATCCAGGGCATCGCGGGCACGAGCGACCGGACGTTCGAGGGGTTCCAGGATGGCGAGGAGAAGAAGGGGGCCTTCGATCCCAAGACGATCCCGCCCGCGGAAAAGGGCAGCCGCGGCTCCGGGAGCGACCTGCCCGGGCTGAGCAGGGACCCGCTCCAGCACTGATGTTCAAGAAAGTCCTGATCGCCAACCGCGGTGAGATAGCCGTCCGCGTCATCCGGGCGTGTCGCGAGTTGGGCATCGCGACCGTCGCCGTCTATAGCGAGGCCGACCGCGAGTCACTCCACGTCCGCTTCGCCGACGACGATGTCTGCATCGGCCCGCCGCCCGCGCGGGACAGCTACCTCAGGATCCCGCAGATCATCGCCGCGGCGGAGATCACCGGTGCCGACGCGATCCACCCTGGTTACGGCTTCCTCTCCGAGCGCGCCGAGTTCGCCGAGATCGTCACCGCGTCGAACATCACGTTCATCGGCCCCACAGCGGACCAGATCCGCCAGATGGGGGACAAGGCGCAGGCGCGCAAGCTAGCCCAGGAGGCCGGCGTGCCCACGGTGCCGGGCTCGCCGGGTCTGGTCGCCGACGGGGACGAAGCGCTCGGCTTGGCGCGCGGCATAGGGTTCCCCGTGATCATCAAGGCGGCGGCGGGCGGGGGCGGGAAGGGGATGCGCGTGGCGCAGAACGAGGAGGATTTCGGCCGGCACTTCCAGCTGGCGCGAAGCGAGGCGCTGGCCTCGTTCTCGAATGACGCCGTTTACATCGAGAAGTACCTGGCGCGGCCGCGACACGTCGAGATCCAGGTGATGGGCGACCAGCACGGCCGGATCGTCCACCTCAACGAGCGCGACTGCTCGGTCCAGCGTCGGCACCAGAAACTGATCGAGGAAGCGCCGTCGCCGGCGCTGACCCCCGAGACCCGCGCGGCCATGGGCGCCGCCGCGGTGAAGTTGTCCAGGAGGATCGGCTACGTCGGCGCGGGGACCGTCGAGTTCCTGCTCGACACCGACGGCTCGTTCTACTTCATGGAGATGAATACCCGCATCCAGGTCGAGCACCCGGTCACCGAGATGTGCTCGAGCTGGGACCTGGTGAAGGAGCAGATCCGGGTGGCGGCGGGCGAGAAGGTGGGCATCCCCAGGGGCGGGCTGAAGCTCCGCGGGCACGCGATTGAGTGCCGGGTCAACGCCGAGGACCCCGCCCGCAACTTCCAGCCTTGCCCGGGGCTCGTGACGACCTTCCATCCGCCCGGCGGCCCCGGCGTGCGCGTGGACACGCACCTGTATGCCGGCTACACGGTGCCGCCTTACTACGACTCGCTCATCGCCAAGGTCATCGTCCATGGGAACGACCGGGCCGAGGCGCTGGCGCGCATGCACCAGGCGCTCGACGGGTTCATCATCGAGGGCGTGAAGACGACGATCCCGTTCCTCGGCCGGGTGCTGATGCACCCGGATTTCCAGCGGGGCGACGTGGACACGAAGTTCCTGGAGCGCGAGAGCCAGCTCATGCAGGAGCCGGCTTGAAGATCGACGTTTTCTTCACCCCGGCGGGTCTCAGCCCGTCCGACGTCGCGGGCCGCAGCGTCGTGGTGCTCGACATCCTGCGCGCGTCCACGACGATCACGTTCGCGCTGGCGGCCGGCGCCAAGGCGGTGCTCCCCGCGGCCTCCACCGAGGAGGCGCTGCGCATCGCGCAGAACCTGGAGCGCGACGACATGCTGCTGGCGGGCGAGCGCCGGTCGGTGCGCATCCCCGGCTTCGCCCTCGGCAATTCGCCGCTCGAATTCACCCCCGAGGCGGTGCGCGGCAAGACGATCGTCATGACGACGACCAACGGGACGCAGGCCCTGATCGCCGCCCAGGGGGCGCGTGAGATCATCGTGGGGGCCGCCGTCAACTTCGCGCTGGTCGTGCAGCGGGCGCGCGCCGCGCTCGAGCAGCACGGGGACTTGGCGATCCTTTGTGCCGGCCGCGAACGTCAATTCGCATTGGAGGACGTCTTCGCCGCGGGCCGGCTCGCCAAGGTGCTGCTGCCCGAGGGCGGCCTACGCCGGGTCGAAGTGAACGACGGCGCGCTGGCGTCGCTGGAGATCGCGCGTCACTTCGGGGAGCGCTGGCTCCGAGCGCTGAGGGCGAGCACCCATGGCCGCGAGCTCGCGGGGCTGGGATTCCGCGACGACGTCAAGGCCTGCGCCGAGGAGAACACCCACCCGGTGCTTCCGCTCTACGCGGACCGGAGGATCACCGCCCATCGACCCCCGAACGAAGGATGACCTGTGGGCCATCGCGGCCCTGCTCGCGGGCGCGTTCCTAGCGCTCGCGACGCTCCCGGCGCCAGTCTCGGTAACCGGCCCCGCGGGCGCCGCCTTGGGCGGCGCGCTCCGCGAGTGGTTTGGCATCGGCGCCGCCGCGTTCCCACTCATACCTCTGTTCTGGGCCGTCGCCCTGTTCGGCCACTTCGAGCGGTCCTTGGGCCGGCGCGTCACCATCCTCCTGGCCGGTCTCGCGTTCACCGCCCCGTTCGCCGCGGGCGCGATCTACCAGTACACCGACCCGGCGGCGCGGGCCCTGCTCGAAGCGGGACAGCCGCCGGAGCATTTCGCCCTGGCCGGTATCATCGGACTCTTCTTCGCCTACTACCTGCGCGTGATCGGGCCGATCGGGGAGGGGCTCCTCGCGCTCGGCGCGTTCTCAGCGCTCACGGTCTCGACGATAGGCTGGAACCCTCTGGGAAGACTGAAGAAGCGAGAGGCCGGCGAGCCTGAGGCCCCGGGTGGCAGCGCGACGAGCACTCACGGGGCGCAGTCCGGCGTCGCCCCTCGCGCTACCGAGCCGGCCGGGCCCGTCGAGGACATCTTCGGCGAAGACGAAGAGCCCGCGCCCACGCCGAAGCGGGCCAGGAAGCCGAAGCTGAGGCTCATCAAGGGTGGCGGGCCCTCGGCCGACGTGCCGGGCGACCTGCTCCCGCCGATCGACCTGCTCAACCCGCCCTACGCCGAGCCCCCGAACTTCGAAGCCGAGCTCGACCATCTACAGCATATCCTCCTCGAGACGCTGAAGCAGTTCAAGGTGGAGGGCACGCCCGGCGGCCGGACCACCGGCCCGGTGGTGACCCAGTTCGAGATCGTGCCCGCGCCCGGTGTGAAGGTCGGGCGCATCGCCGCGCTCGCCGACGACCTCGCCCTCGCCATGAAGGCGCAGTCCATCCGCATCGTCGCGCCGATCCCGGGGAAGGGCGCCGTCGGCGTGGAAGTGCCGAACCCGACTCCGCGCGTCGTGGGCTTCCGCGAGCTGCTCGAGACGCCGCAGTGGGACAGCGCCGGCGAAAAGCTGTTCGTCCCCATCGTGCTGGGCCGGAACCTCGAGGGCCGGCCGATCATCGCCGACCTCGCGAAGATGCCGCACTTGCTCATCGCCGGCGCGACGGGTTCGGGGAAGTCGGTCTGCATCAACAGCGTCATCACGAGCCTCGTGTACCGGTACGCGCCGGCCGAGCTCCGGATGATCATGATAGACCCCAAAATGGTCGAGCTGTCGATGTACAACGCGTTGCCGCACCTGCTGCACAGCGTCGTGACCGACAACCAGGACGCGGCCAAGGTGCTGAAGTGGGCGGTGTGGGAGATGCAGGACCGCTACACGCTCCTCCACGCCAACCGGGCGCGCAACCTGGTGGACTTCAACCAGAAGGTGACCGAAGGGCAGACGCTGAAGACGCCCAAGGGCGAGCCTTACACGGCCGGCGGGCTGCCTTACATCGTGATCGTCGTGGACGAGCTCGCGGACCTGATCATGACCGTGCAGGCCGAGGTCGAGACGCCGCTCGCGCAGCTGGCGCAGAAGGCGCGCGCCATCGGCATCCACCTCATCCTGGCGACTCAGCGGCCGTCGGTGAACGTGATCACGGGCCTCATCAAGGCCAACTTCCCCAGCCGGATCGCCTTCCGCGTCGCCTCGAAGATCGACAGCCGCACCATCCTCGACCAGAACGGCGCTGAAGCCCTCCTCGGCAACGGCGACATGCTCTTCATGCCCCCGGGCAGGAACGACCTGATGCGCATCCAGGGCTCGTTCATCGCGACCGAGGAGACGGAGCGGCTGATGCACTGGTTCGACGCGCGGCGCGAGGAGCGCCTCGCGGTGGCGCGCGAGAGCGTCGGCCCCGAGGAAGCTCCGTTCGCCGCGGAGCGCGACATCCTGGCGGAGGTGGATCAGCGGCTGGCGCTGGAGGAAGGCCCAGAGGAAGAGGGCGGCACCGCGCCGGGCGAGCGGGACACGCTGTTCCGCCAGGCGGCCGAAGTCTGCATCCAGAACATGAAGGGCTCGACGTCGCTGCTCCAGCGCCGCCTCGGCATCGGGTACGGCCGGGCCGCCCGCATCGTCGACCAGCTGCACGACGCGGGGATCCTGGGGCCCGAGGACGGTTCGAAGCCACGCGAGGTCCTGGTCGGGCTCGAGAGTCTGGACAGGATCATCGGGGAGTAGGGGAGGGGAGCGGGGAGCGGGGAGCGGTAC
>JAUYOW010000072.1 GCA_030697825.1 Gemmatimonadales bacterium
AGCGCCGCGTCGTAAAGCCGGTAGTTGACGTACTCGACCGCCACGACGCCCAGCGTGCCGACCGCCGCGACCAGCGCCGGCGGGTAGACCCTCCCGAAGACCATGAGCACCGGCTCGTAGCCTACCGGGAGGAACATCGAATAGGGGCCGTTGGTGAAGAGCGCGAGCGAAAAGAGGGCCGCCAGCTCGCTCAGCGCGGGCACGAACGACGACACGAGGATGCCGACGAGCGCCACCAGGCCGCTCGCCCACAGGAGGCTATCCCAAGCGGCGGGGGCGATCCGCCGGCAAGCCAGCGCGATGGGTCTCGAATACAACCAGGGCTCCGGGTTCGATTCGGAGCCCAAGGTGGCATCAGGGGGTCAAGAGGGAATCAAGAGTGACGGGTCTATCTCAGCGCTTGAACTACCTGCAACCGCGCCGCCCGCCAGGCCGGGAAGAACCCGCCCACGAGCCCCATCACGACCGCGAAGATGACGCCGGACAGGAGGAGCCCCGGCGTCACGCGGAACGCGAAGGCGACGTCGCTGAAGGAGTTCCAGTTGGTCGTGCTGGTCACGATCCCGTTGATCGGCAGCGCCATGATGCCGCCGGCCACCCCGCCGATGAAAGCGATCGCCGCCGACTCGGTGAGGAACGAGGCGAGGACGCTGCGAGGATGGAAGCCGAGGGTGAGGAGCACGGCGATCTCGGGCGTCCGCGAGGAGACGGCCGCGTACATGGTGTTCACCGCGCCGAACACCGCGCCGACCGCCATGATGCTGGTGATCATGACCGCCAGGAAGGTCAGGATGCGCGTCAACATCGTGGACTGGTTGAGGTAGAACTCCGACTCACGCTGCGCCTGCACCGTGAGCCGCTGGTCGCCTTCCAGCGCGCGCTTGACCTCGGGGAACGCCGCCCGCTCCTTGAGCCGGAAGATCACGGACTGGAAGACCTCGCCCCGGAACACCGGCATGAACTGCTCGTTCTCCCCCCAGATCTCCGACTCGAGCGCCGAGCCGCCGGCGGTGAAGTGGCCCACCACCACCCAGTTCCGGTTGGCGAACCGCATCGTGTCGCCGATAGCGGTGTTCGCGAAACGAGACACGGTCTTCTGGCCGAGGATGATCTCGTTCTGCCCCGACTGGAACGCGCGCCCTTCGACGATCCGGATGTTTCGCACCGCGAAAGCCTGCTCGTTCACGCCCCGCGCCACGACGTTGTTGAGCCCCTCGCCCACGGCCCGCGGGATGTTTATCAGGACGAACACTTCCGGGCTCACCAGCGGACGGCTGGAGGCGTCGGTCGCCACTCGCGGGTCGGACGCGATGAGGCGCGCGCTCTCCCGCGAGATCCCGCTCGACAGCTCGCTGTCAGCGCCGCGGCGGAGCACCATGACGTTGTCCGGCGAGCCGGTCCGCGCCAGCGCGGAGCGGAAGCCGTTGGCCAGGGCCAGCATCGCGACGAAGACCGCGACCACGAGCGCCACGCCCAGCGCCGTCATCACCGTCGACACCGGCCGCTGGCGGATGCTCCGCAGGTTGTAGAGGAGCGGGATCTTCATTCGACGTGCCTGAGCGCCTGCACGATCGGCAGCCGGTATGCGCGCAGCGCGGGCACCAGCCCGCTCGCGATCGCCAGCACCACGGTGATGCCGAGGCCGATGGCGAGCGTCGCCGGCGTCACGTCGAAGCCGGGCAGGAACCCGAACCCGTTGAACTCCGACGTACTGTACAGCAGTTTCGCCCCACCCAGGCCGAGGGTCGCGCCGATGCCCGTGACGAGGCCGGCCTCGAGCATCACGAGAACGAAGAGGGTGCGGTCGGTGAAGCCGATCGTCTTGAGCACCGCGACCTCACCGGTGCGCTCGCGCGCCGTCATCATCATCGCGTTGGCCGTCACCATCAGGATGGCGAACACCACGGCCATTCCGATCGAGTTCATCAGGAACTGCACGTTTCCCCACATCGTCACGAAGCCGGCGGTGAACGCCTTCTCCGTGCCCGTCTTGGTGGGATCGCTCGAGTTCCGGAAGGTCTCGTCGATGGTGTGCGCGACCTGGGGGGCGAGCGACGGGTCGCTCAGCTGGAGGATGTACCAGCCGGGCGAGATCCGGTGCTCGGTCCGCTCGTAGAGATAGTCGTACTGGAACATGAACGACCGGTCGTCGATCGCCCGGTTGCTGGGCGTGTACACGCCGCGGATTGTGAACGTCCAGTCGCCCGGGAAGATCGTGCCTCGGATGGTGACGTTCTGGCCGATCTGCCAACCGAACTGCTCCATCAGCCCCTTCCCCACGATGGCGGCGGTGCGCTCGTGCATGAACGCTTCTTTCTGGTCGGGCGCCACGATCAGCTCGGGATAGATCCGGAAGTACGACTCGGGATCGATCGCGAACTGCGCGAAGAACACCCGCCCGTCGCCATACTGCCCGCCGAACCAGTTCGCCCACGTGACGTCCGTGACGCCCGGAACGGCGGCCAGGCGCTCGCGGTAGCTCATCGGGAGCACGAAGACGATGGCAGTCGCGTGCTGGACCACCATGCGCGAGGCGCTGGCGACCTCGGTGCCGGCGTTCAGGGTCGTCACCACCGACCGGAGCGAAGCGAACAGGAACATCGCCAGCGCCACGCCGAGCGTGGTGAGGAGCGTGCGCAGCTTGTGGCGGGTGAGGTTGGCGAAGACCAGCGGGAGCAGCTTCATGGCGCCAGCACCCCTTTCTCCAAGTGCAGCACCTGCTTGGCCTTCTCGGCCGCGTGCGCATCGTGAGTCACCATGACGATCGACTTGTGGAACTCGTCGTTCAGACGCTCTAGCAGCGTCAGCACCTCCTGCGCCGACTTCCTGTCGAGCTGGCCCGTAGGCTCGTCGAGGAGGATGAGCGTCGGGTCGGACACGATCGCCCGCGCGATCGCGGTCCGCTGCTCCTCTCCGCCGGAGAGCTGGCGCGGGTAGTGGTCCATGCGGTCCTCCAGCCCCACCACGCCGAGCGCGATCTTTACCCGCTCCCCGCGCTCCTTCTTCGAGAGCGAGGTGAGGAGCAACGGCAGCTCCACATTCTGATAAGCGGTGAGCACCGGCAGGAGGTTGTACGACTGGAAGACGAAGCCGATGTGCCGGGCGCGCCACGCGGCGAGTTGCCCCGACGACATCGCGCTGACCTCCGCGCCCGCCACCACGACCGTGCCCTGGGTCGGCCTGTCGAGCCCGGCCAGCAGGTTGAGCAGCGTGGACTTGCCGCTGCCCGACGGCCCCATGAGTGCGGTGAAGCTCCCGGCCTCGAAGTCGAGCGTCAGTCCCTCGAAAACCGAGACTTCCTGGCTGTCGCGGTGGAAGACCTTGTGGACGTCGCGAAGCTGTACCAAGGACATGTTGTACTCAAGCTGAGGTTGAGGGCTGCCTGGGCCAACGGCTAGCGGCCAACGGCCAACGGCTAACGGCTTCCAGCTAACGGCTCGATTGTCACCCTCTGGCCGGCGCGCAGCCCCTCCGGCCCGCCGACGACGATCACTTCGCCGCCCGCGAGGCCGGAGCGGATCTCGCGTAAGCCGCCGCTCACCGGGCCCGCCTGCACCTCGTGGGTCTCGATCCGGCCCTGGCGCACCAGCCACACTACCGTTTTCCCGCCCTCGGCGCGCACGGCGGCAGCCGGCACGACGACCCGAGGAGGCGCGGCCCGGGCCGCCTCGGCGGTCACGGCATCCTCGAGGAACTCCACTCTCGCGCCCATCTCCGGCAGGATGCGCGGATCGTGGTCGAGTATCGACACCTTGACCTGCACCGTGGCTCGCTGCCGGTCGGCGGTGGGGACGACCTGGCGCGCGGTCCCCCGGAACGCCGTGTCCGGATACGCGTCGAGCGTGATGCGCGCATCCTGCCCGCTCCGCACCCGCGCGATGTACGCCTCGTTCACGTCCACTTCGACTTCGAGCGTACGGAGGTCGGCCATGGTGACCACGGCGCCGCGCGTCAGGCCACCACCCACCGACGGCGCGACCACCTCGCCCACTTCCGCTTCCTTCCGGAGCACCGTGCCCGTGAAGGGCGCTCGTATGACAGTGTTATCCAGACTCGCCTGCGCGAGACGCAACCCGGCTTCGGACGCATGGACCCGCGAGGCCTGGGCCCGGAAGCGCGCTTCTGCCTGCGCGGCGCGGCTCTCCGCGCCCTCTACATCCTGCTGCGAGACGAGGTTCGGGTTCTGGGTGCGCAGATCGCGCGCCCGGCGGGCCTCACGCTGCAGCTGATCACGGTCGGACTCGGCCTCGATCAGCGTGGCGCGCGCGGTCGCCAGGTTCGCTTCCGCCTCGGCAACCGAGGCGGTGTACTCCGCGTTCTCCAGGCGGGCGATGATCTGGCCGCCCCGAACGTTCGACCCCTCGCTCACGCCGAGGAATGCCAGGCGTCCGGGTATCTTGGCGGCGACCGAGGCCTTGGTCCGCGCGACCACGTACCCGTTGGCTACCACCGAGACGCCCCGGCCGGCCCCGGCCGAGGCTCCACCACCGCTCAGCGTTGCGGTCACGACCTGCACCGGGACCGTCGAGCCACGCCGGATGACGAGCACAGCGCCGGTGACGACCACCATCGCCACGGCGGCAAGAATGAGCGTGGTGCGGAACGCCCTCCGGACGCCCGCCGGGGGCGCGTCGCGGTTGATCTTCAGTCGCGAGAGATCGTGGGCAGCACCGGTCATACGATGGGGTCGAATCTAGCGAGGGCGAGTATGGCGCGCAGCGGGGGCGGCTCCCGCCCAAAAACAGGGCGCCGGCCCCTTGCGGAGCCGGCGCCTGGTGAAGCTGGTGCGACGGTGTCTTACGCGATCTTGCGAACGTTCGCGGCCTGAAGACCCTTGGGGCCCTGCTTGACCTCGAACTCGACGCGGTCACCCTCGGCGAGCGAACGGAACCCGTCCGCCACGATCGCCGTGTGGTGCACGAAGACATCCGGGCCGCCGTCCTGCTGGACGAAACCGAAGCCCTTCGCGTCGTTGAACCACTTCACCTTGCCCTGCGCCATACGATGCTACTCCTGATAATGTGGGCCTGAGCCCGGTACACGGCGGCCACCATGACCGCTCGTTTGTTGCCAACAAGAAACACCGCTCGGGGTACGCCCCGCAGCGGTGTCGTCATCCATGTGACCGAACAAGCTGCATATGCGTGCGCCTTGCGACGAGCGCTAAAGTAGCGCCGCTTCAACGTTTGTCAAGCCGGGGGCTGCTCCGGCTCGAAGGCCGCGACCCGGAACCGCGGGCCAAGGTGCCGCGAAGACGCCAGGCGACCTTACGCGTTGGTGCTGAGGGGGCCGGACGCGCCGGTCCTCTCGGCGCAGGATTCGCAGAGCGCGGGAACGGGTTTGGCGTCCGAGTGATCTGCGATGAAATCCATGACCTCGTGCCAGAAGCCCCGGTCGTCTCGCACTCTCTTGCAGGAGGTGCACACCGGAAGGCCGCCCGTCATGCGCTTGGTGCGGGCGAGGGCGTGCTCGAGCTTCTGCATCAGCGCGAGGCGCTCCGCTTCGGCCTGCTTACGGTCGGTGATGTCGCGTGCCACGGCCGAGGCGCCGGTGATGTGGCCCGCGGCGTCGCGGACCGGCGAGACGGTCAGGGAGACGTTTATCACCGCGCCGTCCTTCCGCCGCCGGATCGTCTCGTAGTGGGCGATCCGCTGGCCGCGCCGGATGCTGTCCAGGATCTGCGGCAGGTGGTCCACATGCCCCGGCGGGATGAGCAGCGATAACGGCTTGTCATGCATTTCGTACCCCGGGTAGCCGAAGATGTCCTCGGCGGCGGGGTTCCAGTGCTCGACGACACCGTGGAGCGACATCCCGATGATCGCGTCGTTGGAGGATGCGACAACGTTGGCCAGGCGCGCCAGCTCGGCCTCCTGGCTCTTCCGCTCGGTTATGTCCCGCGCCACGGCGTAAACGACCTCATGTTCCTCGTCGCTGGTCGCATTCCACTGGAGCCAGCGGTACGAGCCGTCGGCGTGGAGGAAGCGGTTCTCGAACGTCACCGTCTCCTCGCCGCCGCAGACCCTCACGAACTCCCTCAGGCTCCGCTCGCGGTCTTCAGGCATCACGAACTCGATGAACGGCTTCGACTTCAGCTCGGAAAGCGGGTGGCCGAGCGCGCGCTCGAACGCCGGGTTGATCTGGCGGAACACACCGTCGAAACCGGAGACGCACAGCATGTCGCGCGTGAGCTCGAAGAGCCGGTCGCGCTCGAGGTCCTCGCGGCGGCGGGAGCGGCCGCGGCGGTCGGGGGGCATCAGATCCCCGCTCATCCCTCGAGTCCTCCCGCATCGATCGCGAGCACCGTTCGCAGCAGCACGTTCGCCCCGTTCGTGATGTCCAGCGGCCGCGAGAACTCCCGCGGCGAGTGGCTGATCCCGCCCACGCTCGGAATGAAGATCATCCCGACCGGCGCGATGCGCGCCAGGACCTGCGCGTCGTGCCCCGCGCCGCTCGGCAGGGCGCGGTGTGAAAGGCCCAGGCCGTCGGCCGCCTGGGTGATCAACCGTTGTACCCGAACGTCCGTCAGCGCCGGAGTGTTCTCGCTGAACAGGTGGAAGTTAACGGTGGTCCCCGTGGCAGTCGCGATTCGATCGCCTTCCGCGATCACCTGCCGCGCCAGCCGGTCGATCTTCTCGGCCGCAAGGTCACGGATCTCTACGGTCATCACGACCCGGCCGGGCACCACGTTGGGTGCGCCCGGAAAGGCCTGGATGCGCCCCACAGTACCGACCTGGCGCCCCGGCACCGACGTCACCACCCGGTTCACGGCGAGTACCAGCTGCGACGCGGCCATCAGCGCGTCCCGCCGGCGGTCCATGGGGGTGGTGCCCGCGTGGTTCGCGAAGCCTTCGAAGGTGACTTCGTAGTCGCGGATGCCGACGATCCCCTCGACCACGCCGATGTTGACGCCGGCCTCGTCCAGCGTCCCGCCCTGCTCGATGTGCAGCTCGAGATACGCCGCCACCTCGCCGCGCGAGCGCCGCGCCGTGGCGAGACGGTCGGGGTCGCCGCCCAGGTAACGGATGCCGTCGCGGATGGTCTTTCCGCTCCGGCTGGTCACGTCCAGCTCCGCCGGCCCCAGCTCGCCGACCATCGCCTTGCTGCCGACCAGGCCGCCTTCCTCGTTGGAGAACACCACGACCTCCAACGGGCGGCGCGCGACAGTCCGGCTCTCGGCCAGCGTCTGCGCGACTTCGATGGCGCCCAGTGCGCCGACGTCGCCGTCGTAGTTCCCCCCGTCGGGGACGGAGTCGGTGTGGGATCCGATCAGGATGGGCGGCCGGGCGGCATCCCGTCCGGCCCGCCGGCCGATGAGGTTGGCGCCCGCGTCGATCCGCACCTCGAGCCCGGCCTCCCGCATCAGACCCATGACGTACTCGCGTCCCGCCCGGTCGGGCTCGGAGTAAGCGAGGCGGTTGGTGCCGGTCTCGGTGCGCCCGAAGGCCGACAGCTCGCCGAGGTGTCGGTTGAGTCGGTCGCCGTTGATCCGAAGGTCGTCGCGATGCCGGCTCGCGACTGAAGTCGCGGCTCGGCCGGATGACCGTCGCTGAAGCGACGGATCCGGA
>JAUYOW010000073.1 GCA_030697825.1 Gemmatimonadales bacterium
GAACGATGAGCGGCCAGAGAGTGTCGCGGACAGCGGACCACTGCGAAGGGCGCGGTGCCGGGCACGATTGCTGGGCGGGGGCGCGGACTGCGAGGATCGCTCCGAGGGCAAGAGCCGACGCCACGATGGGGAGCAGGGAGCGGGGAGCGGTACCTCCCGGTGCCAGCCGCGACGCCAGCCAGCCGCGAAGGGCATCCCAAGGTACCGCTCCCCGCTCGCGGCTCCCCAACGACACCCAAGCGCAGGCAGCGCCGAGAACTCCAGAGGATTCCATGGCTACAGTAGTCCAGCTCACCGCCGAACCACGCACCGCCGCCCGCAAGAAGGGCGCGAAGGCGCTTCGGAACGCCGGCAAGGTCCCGGCCGTCATCTACGGGCACGGCCGCGAGCCGGCGACCCTGTCCATCGACGGTTTCGACTTCGGCCGCCTGCTCCAGGGCATCACTCCCGAAAGCACGATCGTGGAGCTGACGGTGAGCGGCACGACGGTCAGGACGCTGATCCGCGAAGTGCAGCGTCACCCGCTGAAGCCGGGCATCGTCCACGTGGACTTCTACGAGATCCACGCCGACGAGAAGATCCGACTCGAGGTGCCCATCCACCTGGTCGGCATCCCGGACGGCGTCCGGAACCAAGGCGGCACGCTGGACCAGGTGCTTCGCACGGTGGAGATCGAGGTGCTTCCGGCGAACATCCCGGAGCGCGTCGAGCTGGACACGACCCTGCTCGTGATCGGCAAGTCGCTGCACGTGTCGGACCTCGTCATTCCGAACGCGGAGATCCTGACCGACGGCTCGCTGACCATCTGCACCGTCGCGCCGCCGCGGGTCGAGGAAGTCGCGGTGGTGGCGGCGCCGGAGGGTGTGGTCGCCGAGGGCGCCGAAGCAGTGGCCGCGGCGGAGCCGACCGAGCCCGAGCTCATCCGCAAGCGGAAGGCGGAAGAGGAAGAAGCCGAGGAGTAGCCGGCCGCGGCCCTCAAGCTCATCGTCGGCCTCGGCAACCCGGGCGCCGAGTACGCCGACACCCGGCACAACGTCGGGTTCTGGCTCGCCGACGCGCTGGCCACGCGCTGGAAGCTGCCGCGCTTCAGACGCGAGGGGCGCTCGCTGGCGACCGGCGGAGACACCCCGAACGGCCCGGTCCATCTCCTCAAGCCGCAGACCATGATGAACGACTCGGGGCGCGCGCTGTCCGGATTGCGCGCCCCCGAGGCCGGCGCCCCCCTCGACGACCTCCTCGTCCTGGTAGACGATTTCGCGCTCCCCGTGGGCGCCTTCCGCATCCGATCCAGGGGAAGCGCGGGCGGGCACAACGGGCTCAAGAGCATCGAGCAACAGGTGAACACCCAGCACTACGCGCGCCTGCGCATCGGCATCGGCCCGCTGCCGGTCGGGACGAACGGCTACCGCGACTTCGTACTCGAGGTGCCTCCGAGGGACGAGCGGCGGGAGATCGAGGAGCTGCTGCCGGTGATGTGCGAGGCGGTGGAGTGCTGGATGGATGAGGGGGCGGAGAAGGCCATGGCGCGCTTCAACAAGCAGACCAAACCGACCGCGGAGGACTCCGAGTGAACGCCCAGCTCGCGCTGGGGGCCGCACCCCTCGGCGCGCTCGGCCTCGCCGCGGCGTGGCTCGTCTACCGCTGGATCCGGGCGCAGCCGGACGGCAACGAGACGATGCGCGGCATCGCTCAGCTCATCCAGGCCGGCGCGCTGGCTTTCCTGCGACGCGAGTACGTCGCGCTTCTGCCGTTCGTCCTGGTCGTCGCGTTCCTGCTCGGATGGGTGGTGCACCCCGCGACCGGCCTGGCGTACGCCGCCGGCGGCGCCTGTTCCATCCTCGCCGGACTCTTCGGCATGACGGCCGCCACCCAGGCCAACGTCCGGACGTC
Organism: Gemmatimonadales bacterium; assembly: GCA_030697825.1. Lineage (NCBI taxonomy): Bacteria > Pseudomonadati > Gemmatimonadota > Gemmatimonadia > Gemmatimonadales > Gemmatimonadales bacterium. The sequence continues at coordinate 1,891 of JAUYOW010000073.1, forward strand.
CGAGGCGGCGCGGTCGAAGGGGCAAGCTTCGGCGCTCCGGGTCGCCTTCTTCGGCGGAAGCGTCATGGGACTGGCGGTCGCGAGTCTTGGCCTCGTGGGCATCGGTGCCGTCCTGGTGCTCCGCCACGCCGGCGACCTCGCCACCGGACCCGCCTGGCGCGCCTTCTCCGAGGTCATCGCGGGGTTCGCGATGGGCGCGTCGTCCGTCGCCCTCTTCGCTCGGGTGGGCGGCGGGATATTCACCAAGGCGGCGGACGTCGGCGCCGACCTCGTCGGCAAGGTCGAGGCGGGCATCCCCGAAGACGACCCGCGCAACCCGGCCACCATCGCCGACAACGTGGGTGACAATGTCGGAGACGTGGCCGGCATGGGCGCCGACATCTTCGAGTCGTACGTGGGCGCGGTCGTTGCCACGATCGCCATCGGCGCGACGCTGCCCGGCATCGCGGACCGGCTCAACGCGGTCGCACTGCCCGTGGTGTACTCGATGATCGGCCTCGTCGCGAGCCTCATCGGCATCACCGCGCTCCGGCTCTTCGAGCGCGGCAACCCGGCCGCCGCCCTCCGCTGGACGACTATCGTCGCGGCCCTGCTCTTCCTCGCCGCGGCCTACGCGGTCACCGCGAAGCTCCCCATCGCCTTCGCCGAGGGCGGCCGAGTCTACGCCACGCTCGGGCCGTTCTGGGCGGTGCTCGCGGGCACGGTGAGCGGCATCCTCATCGGCGCGGTGACGGAGTTCTACACCGGTGCGAGCCCGGTGCGCACGATCGCCCTCGCCTCGGAGACCGGTCCCGCGACCAACCTCATCGCCGGGCTCTCGGTCGGCATGGCCTCGACGGCGATCCCGGTCCTCATCATCTGCGCGGCGATCTACGTCTCGTACGCGAGCGCCGGACTCTACGGCATCGCGATCGCGGCGGTCGGCATGCTCGCTACGGTCGGCGTCACGATGACGGTGGACGCCTACGGCCCCATCGCCGACAACGCCGGCGGGATCAGCGAGATGAGCCGGCTCGGCCCGGAGGTCCGGAAGATCACCGACGGCCTGGACGCGCTGGGCAACACGACGGCCGCCATCGGCAAGGGGTTCGCGATCGGTTCCGCGGCGCTCACCGCCCTCGCCCTGTTCAGCGCCTACACCACGGCGGTCGGCCTCACGACCCTCAACCTCCTGGACCACCGCGTCGTCATCGGCCTCTTCCTCGGCGGGATCCTTCCCTTCTTCATCGCCTCGCGCACCATGACCGCGGTAGGCCGCGCGGCGCAGGGGATGGTGGAAGAGGTGCGGCGCCAGTTCCGCGAGATCCCGGGACTGATGGAAGGCACCGCGCAACCGGACAGCGCGCGGTGCGTGGACATCTCGACCCGCGCGGCGCTTCGGGAGATGGTGATCCCCGGGGTGAGCGCCGTGGTGGCGCCCGTGCTGGTCGGCAAGACGCTCGGCGTCGAAGCGTTGGGCGGCTTGCTCGCGGGCGCGACCCTCACCGGGGTGTTGCTCGCGCTATTCATGGCGAACGCCGGTGGCGCCTGGGACAACGCCAAGAAGTACATCGAGGGCGGAGCGCACGGCGGCAAGGGCTCGGCGCCGCACCGGGCCGCGGTGGTGGGCGACACCGTCGGCGATCCGTTCAAGGACACCGCCGGGCCGTCGATGAACATCCTGATCAAGCTGATGAGCGTGGTGAGTCTGGTGCTGGCGCCCTGGCTGGTCTAACGGCTTTCGCCCCGCACAACCGTCGGTTATCTTTGACCCCTACATGCCACCTGCTCCCTCCCACACCAGGCGGGGGCCGTTCAGACCAAAGGGAGGTGTTCGTGACCCGTCGGTACGAAGTCGTATACCTATTCGAAACCGCGCTGGATGAGGCCGCCGTCAACGAGCGGCTCGCCCGGTTCCACGCCCTGCTGGGCGCGGAGACCGCGGTGAACGTCAACCATTGGGGCAAGCGGACTCTCGCCTACTCGATCAAGCGCCGGGAGGCCGGCTACTACGTCGTGGCGCAGTTCGAGGCGGAGCCTTCGGTGCTGCCCGAGTTCGAGCGGGCCATCAAACTCGATGACGGCGTGGTCCGGTTCCTCGTGGTCCTGAGGGAAGCCGAAGCGCCCGCACCCGCGGCGGTCGAGTCGGCCGTCGCCGCCGAGGAGGACGAGGAATGATGATGATGAAGTCGCGGAACAAGACGTGTCCCGTCTGTGAGGCGGGCGCCCGCGTGCTCGACTACAAGGACGAGCGCACCCTCGGCCGCTTTCTGACCGACCGCGGCAAGATACTCCCGAGCAGGCTAAGCGGGATGTGCGCCCGTCACCAGCGACAGCTGTCCACCGCCATCAAGCGCGCGCGCCAGCTCGCGCTGCTGCCGTACATCAAAGGGTACGGCCAGTAGCCTGAGTCGCCGCGTCCTCCGCTGGACCGGCGGGGGGATCTGCTACCTCGGGGTCGCGTTCGTCAGTCCGATCGCACTCGTGGCCCTGCCGCTTGCCGCGTTGCTCGGATTCCAGCGGCCCGGCAGGCGAGAGGCGGCCGTGGCGGGCGTCCTGGTCGCGCTGGTGGCTTGGAACGCCCTTGCCCCGGCGGACGATTTCGCGCGCTTCGAGCGGGCGTGGGTCTTCCTGCTTGCGGGCGGGCTGGTGGTCGCTTTGGCTTGGCGGCCGCCGGCTGCGGTGGGGGTGGTCGGCACGGCGCTCCTGGCGGTCACCCTGGCGGCGCTGGCCGGCGCCGTGCTCATGGCGCTCACGCGCTTCTCGTGGAACGAGCTCCAGTGGCTGGCGACGCGCCACTACGGCGCGCAGGTGCGCCTGGTGGTCGGTGCGCTCGCCGCGGCCACGGCGGGAACGCCCGCCGCAGCCGACAGCACCGCCGCGGGAAGCGCGATGGTGGACGCCTTGGAGCGATCGGCCAACGCGATGGTCCGGGTGGTCGGCGAAGTGCTGCCGGCCTTCGTGCTGGTGCAGTCGCTGGCGGCGATCGCGGTGGCGTGGGCGATCTACCAGGCGCTGGCCCGGGAGCCCGAGCGCGCGACGCTGCCTGCCATGCGCGACTTCCGCTTCAACGACCATCTGATCTGGGGCGTGGTGCTCGCACTGACGGCGCTGGTGATCGCGCCCGGCCTGGCCGCGATGGGAGTTGTCGGAACGCGAGCGACCGGCGTGACGCGGCTGGTCGGCGAGAACCTGGCGGTCTTCTTCGGCAGTCTGTACCTGATCCGCGGCATGGGCGTCGGGTCCGCGGTCGCCGCGGCGGCAGGGTTCAAGGGACCTGCGGCATTCGTCTTCGGCCTCGTCGCCACGCTCTTCCTGATGCCGATCGTGGTCGCCGTCGGACTCGCACTCGGAGTGACCGACACCTGGCTGGACTGGCGAACCCGGTTGAACAGAGAGAAGCGATGAGGGTTGAAAGACCAGGTATTTCTTCAACGTGTGGAGCCCGACAATGGACATCATCCTCCGACAGGACGTCGAGAAGCTCGGCAGCGCCGGCGAGGTCGTGACGGTCAAGGACGGCTACGCCCGCAACTACTTGCTGCCGCGCGGCCTGGCCTTCGAGGCTAACGAGAGCAACCGTCGCCGCCTGGAGGGCGAACGCAAGCAGCGCGACCGCAAGGTCGCGGCCGAGGTCGGGACCGCGCGGGACCTGGCGGCGAAGCTGGAGAAGGTCTCAATCACCTTCACTATGAAGGCCGGAGACGGCGACAAGCTCTTCGGCTCGGTGACGACGGCGGACATCGCCGAACGCCTGAAGGCCGAGGGGTTCACCATCGACCGGAAGGCGATCGAGCTCGACGAGCCGATCAAGGCACTCGGAGTCTACAAGGTGCCGGTACGCCTCCATCACGATGTGAAGCCGGAAGTCCGAGTCTGGGTGGTCAAGGAGTAGCGGCTTGGGTGTCGCGATCGGGTATCTCGACGGTCCAAGGCTCAGGCGGTCGTTCCTGGCGGCCACCCAGTGGGTGGGCGCCGGGCGCGAGGAGTTGAACCGGATAAACGTCTTTCCGGTCCCGGATGGCGACACGGGCACCAACTTCTGGCTCACGATGCGTTCGATCGCCGACGCCCTCCGGCGACTCGGCGACGCGCCGCTCCCCGAGGTCTCGCGCGCGGCGGCCCGGGCCGCGGTGATGGGCTCCCGCGGCAACTCGGGCATGATGCTCTCCCACTTCCTCCTCGGGTTCGACGAAGGCATCGGCGCGCGGTTCCGCATCCGCGCGCGCGAGCTCGCCGGAGCGATCCGCAGGGGCTCCGAACGCCTCCAGTCCGCGCTCGAGAACCCGGTCGAGGGCACCATCCTCACCGTCTGCCGCGAGGCCGCCGTGGGCGCCGAGCAGGCCGCCGAAGCGGGCTACGACGTGGGCGGCGTCCTCCGCGGCACCCTGAGCCACGCCGAGCAGGCCCTCGAGCGGACTCCCGAGCTGTTGGCCGTCCTCAAGGAGGCGGGAGTCGTGGACGCGGGCGGCAAGGGTTTCGTCCGCATGAAAGAAGGCGTGGTGCGCCTGATTGACGGTCGCCTGGAGGAGGAAGCCGCGACCGACGCGCAGGCGTTCGCGACTCCTGCGCCCGCGGGCCTCGCGGTGGTCGCGGGGGACCAGGACTTCCGGTTCTGCACCGAGGTGCTGGTCCGCGGGGACGCTCTCCCCTCCTCCACCGAGGCGCGAGCGGCGGTGCACGAGCTGGGCGGCTCCGTCCAGGTCGTGCGCACCCCGGACCTGCTCCGGGTGCACGTACACCTGGACGATCCGGAGCCGCTCTACCGAATGGCGGAGGGATGGGGCGAGGTCCTGACGCGCAAGGCCGAGGACATGCGCGAGCAGCACCGGATCCTCGCGACGGTCTCGCGGGCGGTGTCGGTCATCTGCGATACCTCGTGCGACTTGCCGGACGAAGTGCTCGACCGGCACGGCATCGGCCTGGTGCCGCTCCAACTCATCTTCGGCGACGAGGTGTTCCAGGACCGGAGCGGGATGGACGCCGCCGAGTTCTACCAACGGCTGAGACGAGGCCACCCTCATCCGACCACCAGCCAGCCCACGCCCGCTACGTTCACCGCCGCCTACGAGCATGCGCGCGCGGGCGCTGAGGAGGTGGTCGCAGTGATCGTCTCCGGGGCGCTCTCTGGCACGTACGCGAACGCCGAGGCCGCCCGCCGCTCCTTCGCGCCCGGTGGCGTCCACCTCGTCGACAGCCGGAGCGCCTCGCTCGGGGTGGGCTTCCTCGCGCTCCGGGGCGCGGAGCTGGCCGAGGCCGGCTGGCCGGCGGCCGACATCGTGCGGGAACTGGGGAGGCTCCGGGGCCAGTCAGGCGTGTTCTTCACGGTGGACACGCTCGACAACCTGCTGCGCTCGGGCCGGGTGTCGCGTGCCAAGGCGTGGCTGGGCGGGCTCCTCGACCTCAAGCCCATTCTTTCCATCGACTCGGGCGGGTTGATCACCCCGGTGGATCGGGTGCGGGGGCGCGGCGGGCTGCTCAAGCGCGTGCTGGGCCTCCTGGACGAAGCGCTCCCCTCCCGCCGCGAGCGGCTGCGGATGGGGGTCGTGCACGCCGACCTCCCCGAGGTGGCGGAAGAGGTGCGCGAAGCGCTCGCGGGGCGTTACCATCCGTACGAGATCGTCGTGTCTCCGTTGACGGCCGTCCTCGCCGCTCACACGGGGCCGGGAGCATGGGGCGTCATCTGGCAGGTCGAGGACGGCGCGCCCGCGCGCGAAGGGAACAAAACGGCGGGCGGAGCGCTATGACTAAGCAGCAACCTTCGCGCCCCGCACGCCGCCCGCGGCGTCGGCCGGATGGGAATGCGGCGCTCGACTGGGCGGTGGCCGCGTGCGAGGAACGGAAGGGCGTGGACGGCGTCGTCATCGACCTCCGGCACCTCAGCGACGCGACCGATTACTTTGTGGTGGTGTCGGGCACGTCGGACACCCACGTCCGCGCGATCGCCGAGCACGTCATCGAGGCGCTCAAGGGCCGAAGCGTGCGGGCCCACCATGTCGAAGGTCTGGCGCAGGGCCGCTGGGTGCTGATCGACTTCGTGGACTTCGTGGTCCACGTGTTCCACCCGACTCTGCGCTCGTTCTACCAGCTCGAGGGGTTGTGGGGCGACGCGCCGCAGCGCGCCGTGTAGGCCGACCCGGAGGGATCATGCGTCGAAGCATCGTTCTCGCCTTCGCCCTGAGCGTCGCCGTCCCGGGCGCGCTGCACGCGCAGTACTTCGGCCAGAACAAGGTCCAGTACGGCAGCTTCAACTTCCAGATAATCCAGACCGAGCACTTCGAGGTCTATTACTACGGGCGGGAGCGCACGGCGGCCCTCGACGGGGCGCGCATGGCCGAGCGGGCGTATGCCCGGCTGTCGCGCATCCTCCAGCACGAATGGCGCGAGCGGAAGCCGCTCATCCTCTACGCGTCCCAATCCGACTTCCAGCAGACCAACACCATCCGCGGCGACCTGGGAGAAGGCACCGGCGGCGTGACCGAGGCGTATAAGCACCGCATGGTGCTGCCCTTCACGGGCTCGTACGCCGACTTCGAGCACGTGCTCCAGCACGAGATGGTCCACGCCTTCCAGTACGACGTCTTCAGTCGCGGCCGCGCCGGCGCCGGCCTCAACGCGCTGCAACAGATCAACCCGCCGCTCTGGATGATGGAGGGGATGGCCGAGTACCTCTCAGTGGGGCCGGTCGACCCGCACACCACCATGTGGTTGCGCGACGCCGCGGTGGAAGGCCGGCTCCCGACGATCGAGCAGCTGACCTACGACCCGCGCATCTTCCCCTACCGCTTCGGCCACGCGCTGTGGGCGTACGTCGGCCAGAAGTGGGGGGACGAGGTCATCGGCGCGATCCTCCAGGGCACGATGACGGGCGGGGTCGAGCGGGCCTTCCAGCGGGTCCTGGGCGTCAGCCTCGAGCAGCTCTCGGACGAATGGCGCGACGCGGTCCAGACCATGTACCTGCCGCAGGTCGCCGAGCACCAGCGGGCGCGGCGGTTCTCCCGGGCCGTCCTCAACGAGCACAACTCCAAGGGCACGCTCCACGTCTCACCCCAGATCTCGCCGGACGGGCGGTCGATCGCCTACCTCTCGGAGCGCGACTTCTTCTTCGTGGACCTCTACCTGGCCGACGCCGAGACCGGGCGGGTCCGCCGCAAGCTGGTGCGATCCTCCATAGACCCGAACTTCGAGACCCTGCGGTTCATCAACTCGACCGGCTCCTGGTCCCCGGACGGGACCGAGTTCGCCTTCGCCGCCAAGAGCGGCGGGGAGGACGTGCTCGCTATCCTCGACGTGCAACAGGACCGGATCATCGGCCAGTTCCGGCTCGGGCTCAACGCGATCACCAACCCGACCTGGTCGCCGGACGGGGCACGGCTCGTCTTCACGGGCTACGACGGCGGCTGGTCCGACCTCTACGTCGTGGACGCCGACGGCCAGAACCTGCGCCGCCTCACCAACGACCGCTACGCCGACTTGCTGCCATCGTGGTCACCTGACGGCCACACGGTCGCCTTCACCACGGACCGCGGGCCCGACACCGACTTCAGCATCATGCGCTTCGGCAACATGCGGATCGGGCTGTACTACCTGGAGGGCGACTCGATCGCGATGCTGCCGGGAATGGAGACCGGCAAGAACACGAACCCCGTCTGGTCGCCGGACGGCAGGTCGATCGCGTTCCTGTCGGACCGGACCGGTATCAACAACCTGTTCCTGTACGAACTCGCCGGGCGCGAAGTCTACCAGCTCACCCGCGCCTACACCGGCATCTCGGGAATCACGGACCTCTCCCCCGCCATCTCGTGGGCACGCCAGGCCGACCGGCTCGTCTTCACGTACTTCGAGAAGGGCGAGTACAACGTCTACGCGATCGACGACCCGAGGTCGCTGAAGCGCGAGCCGTATCGCACGCCCGGGACCGACTGGCTGGTGCTGGCCAACGCGAGCGCGCTGCCGCTTCGGAGCGACGTGGCGTTCGGCCTGTCGCTCCGACGCCCGCCGGTGACTGACGCGCCCCTCGTGCAGCTACCCGCGCCCCCATCGCCCGTCGCGCCCTCGCCGCCGGCCACGCCCCCCGGAACGGCCACGCCTCCGCCCTCCCTGCCCAGCGCCGGCTCGATATACCGGAGCGCCGGCCGCCTGCGCCCCTCGGACACGCGGCCCGACCGGCCCGACAGCACCCAGCCGCCGCCGTTGTCGGTGGTGGCGCTGCTGGACAGCGCGACCCTGGCGCTGCCCGACACCACCGAGTTCGAGCTGCGCCCGTACCGCGTACGCTTCACGCCGGACTTCGTCTCCCGGCCGACTATCGGTTACCAGCGGGACAACTTCGGCCGCGGCTTCTTCGGGGGCACGGCGATCCAGCTCTCGGACATCCTGGGGAACCATATGATGGTCTTCTCGGGCGCCGTGAACGGGCGACTGTCCGAGGCGCAGGTCTTCGGCGCGTATGCCAACCTGTCGCACCGGTGGGCGTGGCTGACGGGCCTGTCCCAGGATCCGCTCTTCTTCTACGGATCCTCGTCCGATCGGGTCAACAGCGACGGCTCGATCGACGTGGTCCAGCGGTTGCGCCGGCTCGTGATCCGACAGGCGTTCACCCAAGCCTACTACCCGTTCAACCGGTTCAAGCGCATCGAGTTCGGAGCACGGCTGGTCAACATCAGCCAGGCGACCCTGAACCTGATCACCAGCTACGACCCGTTCGGGACCCCGTTCCAGGCTTACGACAGCGTGTCGAGCGAGGGCAGTATCACTTACGTCCAGCCGAGCGTCGCTCTGGTCTACGACAACTCGCTCTTCGCATGGACCAGCCCGTTCTTCGGGCACCGGTACCGGTTCGAGGTGGCCCCGTCGTTCGGCGGGTGGCGCTACACGCAACTGCTCGGCGACTACCGCCGGTACGACATGATCAAGTTCCCGTTCAGCTTCGCTTCGAGGTTCGTGCTGCTCGGCCGGTTCGGGCGGGACGGGGAGCAGTTCCCGATCTTCATCGGCTCGCCGGACCTGGTGCGAGGGTACACTTTCGGCTCGTTCCGGGACAGCGACGAGTGCACCGCACCCACGGGCAATTCGCGCACGGGTTGCCCGGAGGTGGACCAGCTCATCGGCTCCCGGGTAGCGGTGGCCAACTTCGAGTTCCGGTTCCCGCTGATCCGCAACCTCACACTCGGCTTCCTCCCGGTCGGGTTCCCGCCCATCGAGGGCGCGCTCTTCTACGACGCGGGCATCGCATGGAACGACAGTACGGACCTGCGCTGGTCGCGGCCCGCCGGGGCTCCGGCCGACGGCATTCGCTCCCCGATGACGTCCTACGGGGTCGGCCTTCGCGTCAACATGCTGGGCTTCGCGGTGCTGCGCCTCGACTACGCCGTACCGCAGAACCGCCCCAGGAAGGGCGGTTACTGGATCCTGAGCCTGGGCCCGCCGTTCTGAGTCTGACGGACGGATGACGGACGGACAGACGGACGGAAGAGAGCAGGAAGTGGAGTTGACCCGGCGGTCTCAAGTGATCCCTGCACCATTCGCGGCGAACGGTCTAGGGCGTTGAGATTTGGAAAGAAACTTGCGGGACGCAACACTAGACTAGTCTAGCAGGTTGCTGAAAAAGTCGAAAGCACGGTCCGACGTCCTCGTTCTTGAGGCCGTGAAACCATGTCCGGTGCATCGATCCTCATTCTCCGGGCGAATCAGGAGGTCGCTCGTTCGCGAGCGGCGTACCGAAAAACCTTTTTCCGCAACCCGCTAGGCCAACAACCGACCGACGAAGGACTGGTCCGACACGCGGAAGATCAGGAACTCCACGCGGCCCGACACGACGATGCCACCTGTTGGGGCAGCCGGAAGCTGCAGGGAGACGTAGTAGTCACCCACGCGGAAGAAGCCGAACGTGGAGTCGTTGAACGGGTTGTCCCTGCCGCCGCCGTAGAGGTCGCGGATTGCCTTGCGGGTCGCGCCGAGGAGTTGGTTGCAGGTGCGCGAGTCCGTCACGACCTCCTGTACCGCTCCGGGCGGCGGAATCGCGATGCCGAGCTGCGTTCGGATGCCGACGAAACCGGAGTCCGTAGCCGTGAAGACGTTCGCGACCAACCCGAGGTGCCCGGTAAGCTCGGCCGCCGGTCCGCACTTGGATTTCTGACCCAGCGCGGTCTCCGGGCGAGCGACAATGAGGATCGCGGCAGCCAGGACTGCGCTTCGGATGAGTGATTTCGATCGCATCGGTTTCAACCTCCCGTCGCGACGCAGGCGTTCGTGTTCATAGTGGTTGGCGGCACCAGCTGCCCGTTTACCTGCACCCACCGATCGATCCGGCCAGGCCCTATGACATACCCCGGATAGCCGGAAATCCCGCGTTCGCCCCCGCGTACGAGCAGTTCCTTGCCATCGCGCTTCCCGGGACCCGGACGGCTGAGCCCTGAGCGCCGGCGCGTTGCCGGAGGGATAGAGCCCGCCCACCTTGGGCGTGTCCCCCCGATCCCGGCCCGTTGAACGAGCCGCCGATTACCCACGGCGCCTGTCGTCCGGCCCGCAACACGGCGTAGAGGGCGTTCGGGTCGGCCGTATCGAATGCCACTGCGGCGTCCATGCGCCGCGCCCGCGCACTGTTGCGCCTGCGGTCCCCTGTCTTCTTCCGCCTTCCCACCACCGTCCGTCAGTCCGTCTGTTATCCGTCCGTCCTTCTTTCCAGCCCCGAAACCGGCTATTTTCCACCGTGCAAGGCAATCGCCTTTTCACACTCCCTCTGATCCTGTTTGTCGCGGCCTGCGCCGGCTCGCGGAGCGGCGGTTCCGCCGAAGGCGGCGCCACCGACTCGAGCGCCGGGGAGACCAGAACCGTCCCGGCGGTCGCGTTCCGGCTTCGCGCTGGTGGCGGGCCGCTGCGCGTCTATTCGCTGCCGGGCCTCGCGGAGACGCCGACGGGCGCGAGGGCCCGCGTCTCCCCGGCGCGATCCGCGATCGGCGTGGACATGGTGGGCCGACGGCTGCTCTACCGCGACAGTGCCGGCGCTACGATCGCCTTCGACCTGGTGGCCAACCGCGAGCGCGCCGTCTCGCCGGCCGGCGCCCTGGCCGCGCTCGCCTCCGACGGCACGCTGCTCACCGTGGACGCCGCCGGAGCCGTGACCGAGTCGCAGCCGTGGGGCACGCGCCCCTGGACGGGGACGCTGGGTCGCGGGGTGGACGACGCGTTCGCGGGACCGGGTGCCCGCCTCATCGCGATCCGGCGCCAAGGCGGCGATACGCTCCAGATCGCCACGCGGGAAGCGGGCGTCTCGCTCGCCGCGCCTGTCCCGAGGGCCGCGGACGAGATCGCGAGCCGCGACGGCGACGCGGTGGCTTTCGCCACCGACTCCGGCGTCGTCGTGATCGAGGATCGCGAGGCACAGCACCCCTGGTTCGTGCCGCTCTCCGGCCAGCCGCGCGCGATCGCCTTCTCGCCGTCCGGTCACCGGATCTACGTCGGGTTGCGCGAGAAGAGCGAGCTTGCGGTCGTGGACCGCTACACCCGCCGGGAGCGGCCCGCCATCGCGCTACCCGCCCCGGCCGCGGTCCTCAGGCTGGATCCGTGGGGGCGCGCGGTGCTGGCACGGCCTTCCGGCGGCGACGAGACCTGGGTGGTCGGCACAGCCCGCGAGCGGGTGACGGGTCGGCTCACCACCCCGTGGGCCTCCGACCTCCCAGCGGTGTCGGAGGACGGCGTGGTCCTGCTGCGGGAGGGTGACGCGGTCGTGGCGCGCGATCTGGGGTCGCTCGATTCGTTAGGCGCAGTCGCCGACGGCGCGGGCGACCTGTGGTTCGTAGGAAGGTTTGCGCCCACTTCTTCCACGTCGGGGGTGCGGCGGGATGTCCGCGCGTCGGACCCGACCCGCGCGCGCGCGCCAAGCCCCCGCGCCGCTCCCGCGAGTCTCTGGGTGCAGGTGTCGAATACGCCGAGCGAGCAGTGGGCTCGGGCCCTCGCGTCCGAGCTCACGGCGGCCCGGCACCCGGCCGAGGTCCAGCCGCCCGACGCGCCGGGCGGGGGGTGGCGCGTGGTGATGGGTCCCTACCGGTCGCGCGACGCCGCCGACTCTTCGGGCCGCTCGCTGGGACGGCCATATTGGATCTTCGAGCGCGCCCAGCGGCCGGGCGCGAAGCCGTGACGGGCGTGCAGCTCCTCCCCGCCACGCTGGGCCGGCACATCCCCGAGCTGCTGAGCGGGCGCAACGTCGTCGCCCTCGTCCCCGCCACCGGGTATCCCGCCTGGTCGGCGATGAACGCGTGGCGAGTGGCGCGGTCCGCCGCCGCGTCGGGCCGGCGCACCGTGCTGGTGGACTGCGTGGTGGACGAGCCGGTGCTCCACACCGTGGCCGGCGCGGCCAACGAGGAGGGGATCGTGGACGCGTTCCTCTACGGCGCGTCGCTCAACCACATCGCGCAGCCGCAGCCGGAGCCCAATCTCTTCTTCATCCCGGCCGGCACGTTCGCGCCCGATCCACAGCTGGTGTTGACCAGCCCGCGCTGGCGGCGCCTCTCCGCCGGCTTCCGCCACGAGGACGCGCTGCTCCTACTGTTCGTGCCTGAAGAGCGGCTCGCGTCGGTCGCGGCGGACCTGGACGGCATGGTGGTGCTGGCCCCCCAGGGCATGGACCTCGCTGCAGCCGAGGCGCCCGGGGTCGCGCAGGCGATCGGCAGGGGGCTTCCGATCCTCGCGGTGGTAGGGGTCGCGCCTCCGCCCGAGGAGGCGAGTGCCGCCGATCTCGCCCCGATCGTGGCACCGGCCGCCACGGCGCCGCACTCCGCTTCCCCTGACGCCGCGGGCGCGCGCCGGGCAAGACCCGCGCTCAGGCGCCGGGCCAGCGCACCGATGTCGTTGCTCGTCCCGCCGCCGCGGCAGGTGCCGTGGGCGCTTTACGCCGTGCTCCTGGTGCTCGCGGTCGGCGCAGTCGCGTGGCTCTATCGCGACGAGCTGGTGAGGCTCGCCGGGCGCGCGCCCACGCCGGAGCCACCAGCGCCCGCGTTCGTGCACCGGCTGCCACCCCCGCATCGGGTGGACTCGCTCAGCTTCGCGGTGCAGGTCTCGGCATGGCCGTCGCTGGCGCAGGCGCTCGACGCGCTGGACAGCCTCGAGGCGCGCGGTGTGCCGGCGTTCGTGACGCCGATCCGCCTCCAGAGACGGCGGAGCTGGTACCGCATCCACGCCGGGCCCATGGCCACCGGCGCGGCTGCCGACTCGGTCCTGGGTGCGCTGCGCGCGGCCGGTCGGGCCACCGCCGGCGCCGTCGTCGTCGAGGCGCCCCTGTCCATCGGGCTCGGAGGCGGCCTCACCCGCGATTCCGCCACCCTTGAACGGGCGCGGCTGCGCGCCGCTGGGCTGCCCGTCTTCGCGCTCGGCCAGGCCGACCGCCGCTTCCGGCTCTACGCCGGCGCGTTCGAGAACACCCCACAGGCCGCGATGCTGCTGGGGATAGTCACCTCAACCGGCGGTACGGGCGAGCTCGTGCCGCGCGTGGGATACGTGCCATGAAGCTTCGCCGTCTCGAGCTCTCCGGGTTCAAGTCATTCGCCGACCCGACTGAGGTCCTGGTCGAGGACGGCGTGACGTCGATCATCGGCCCCAACGGCTGCGGCAAGTCCAACATCTCCGACGCGGTGCGTTGGGTGCTGGGCGAGCACAACCCGCGGGTGCTCCGCGGCGCCCGAATGGAGGAAGTCATCTTCCAGGGCTCGGCGGGGCGGCGCGCGCAGAACGTCGCGGAGGTGGGGCTCTGCTTCGACAACAGCGACCGCACGCTGGACCTCGACTTCGCCGAGGTGGTGATAGCGAGGCGGGTCTCGCGGTCCGGAGAGTCCGAGTACCTCATCAACAACGCGCCGGTGACGCGGCGCGAGCTGCTGGCCAAGCTGGCAGGCACGGGGCTCGGCACCGACCAGAGCGTCGTGATCGAGTCGCGCATGGTGGACGCGCTCTTGTCCGACCGGCCGGATGACCGTCGCGCGCTCTTCGAGGAGGCGGCAGGCCTCGGTCTCTACCGCGACAGGAAGCGCAGCACGGAGCGGCGGCTCGAGGAAACGACCACTGACCTGGTCCAGGTCGAGAACCTGATCTCGGAGGTGCAGACCCGGGTACGCAGCCTCTCGCGGCAGCGGAAGAAGTCGGAGCGGTACACGGAGATGGTCGCCCGCCGCTACCAGCTCGTGGCCGCGCTGGCGCGGCACGACGTCTCGGCCATCGACGCGGCGATGCGGGGGCTCGACGAGCGGCGCCAGGTGCTGGCGACCCTGATCCCGGCGGCGCGCGCGGCGCTGACTGAACGCGAGCGCGAGCGGCAATCCGGGTTGGAGGCGCGCGCGGGGGCGGAGGCGCAGCGCGCCGAGGTGGAACGGCGCGTGGGCGAAGCGCGGCTCGCCGCCAACACGCTGGAGGGAGACCTCGCGCTCTCGGCGGAACGGTCGCAGAACGCGTCGGCGCGCAAGGAGCGCGCGCTCTCCGAGCGCGCGGAAGCTCAAGCGGCGGCGGTGCGGCTGGAACGGGAACGGGAGGCGGCCGCGGCGGAGCGTGGGTCGGCCGAGCGCGACCGAAGCGCGGTGCAGCTGGAGCTGGGCCTCAGGGTGCAGGCTGAAGACGTGACGCGCGAGGCGCTGGCGGTGAAGCGCGTCGAGTTGCGGGGGCTGGAGGAAGCCCTGCAGAAGCAGGCGGAGGAAGTGCGGCGGCATGGCGGCGAGCGGCAGGCGCTGGAGCGCGAGCTGGCGGACCTGCGCGAGGAGCTGTCGGCTGCCGAGGCGCGGCGTGCGGGGCTCATCCGGGACCGCGAGACAGCGGCGGCGCAGGAGGCGGAGGTCGGCGGGCGGCACGGGTCCCTGGCGGAGCGACTGGTGTCGCTGGCTCTGGAGGCGGACCGCTCGCGACACGCGCTGGCGGAGGCGCGGGAGCACGAGGCGCGGCTGCGGGCGGACCGCCGCGCCACCGAGGAGTCGCTGGCCCAGTCCGAGGCACGGCGCGACGCGCTGGCCCAGTTGGAGCGCGACCACGTGGGGCTCGCCCCCGCGGCGGCCGCGTTGCTCGAAACGCGCGACCGCTTCGAGGCGGGCGCGGTGCTCGGCCCGCTGTCGGATTTCGTGCGCGCGCGGCGCGAGGACGCGGCGGAGGCCGAGCACGTCCTCGGTGAGTGGCTGCACGCCGTCGTGGTGGCGGACCTTCGCGTCTGCGATGCGATCCACGCCTGGCATCGCGAGAGCGCGCCAGGCCCCCTGCTCCTTCTCCCGCTCGACCCCGGCCCGGTGGGCGGCGGCGAGCGCGGTGAGCTGGCCCAGCGCGTCTCCGGCGATGGGGCCGCGGCGCGGTGGGTGGAACGGCTCCTCGCGGGCGCGCGCCCGTTCGCCCCGGCGGGCGAGGCGATCATCCGCGCCAACGGCGCAGTGTACTTGCCCGGTCCCTCGAGCGCCGGCGGCCCGCTGCGCCGTCGTGCCGAGCTGGAGGCGCTGTCCGACGACGCATCGAGGCTCGCGAGCGATCTCGAGGAGCAGGACCGTACGCAGGCGGCCGCGGCCGCCCAGCTTGCCCGTGCCGAGCGTGAGGCGGCGGATGCGGAGGTGTCGGTCGAAGCGACGCGCGGCCTCGAGCGCCACGCGGCGGCGGAGTCCGACGATGCCCGCAGGCACGTCGCGCACGTAGAGCGCGACCTCGCCGTGGAAGAAGGCCTGGTCGCGCGGCTCACCGAACGGACCGCGGCCGTGGAGCAACGGCTCTCGGGCGTGAACACGGCGCTCTCCACCGGCGAGCTCGAGCGGATACGGCTCGAGGCGCGGCTCGAGGACGCGCGCGCGCGCCTCACCGAGCTGGAAGACGAACAGGAGGCGGCCCGCGAACGGCGGGTGCACTGGCAGGTGGAAGACGCTCAGGTCGGGGCGCGTTTCACGGCGGTACGGGAACGGGAGGAGCGCGCCGCGGCCGCGCTCCTGGAGTTCACCGCCCGGATAGACGCGCTCGCCGAAGAGGTCGGCGGGCTGTCAGCAGAGTTGGCGGCGCTCGAGAGCCAGCGCAACCTCTGGCGTGACGAGCTGGGAGAGCGGCGCGCCGCGCTGGCTGAGCTGGAGCGGGCCGCGGTGACGGCCACGGACGGTGTGGCGGGCGCGGAACAGGCCCTCACCGACTCCGAGACCCGGCTCGCGGAAGCACGCGACGGACTCACGGCCCACACCGAGGAGGGCCACCGGATCGACCTCGACGCCAGCGAGCTGTCCGGGTCGCGGCGCGTGATGGGCGAGCGATTGGCCGCGGAGTGGGGGAAGAGTCTCGACGAGATCCTCGCCGAGCCGGCCGCCGCTGAGGGCGCGCCCGACCTGCTTCGCGCCGAGGGTGACGAGCTGCGCCAGGCTATCGAGTCGCTCGGACCGATCAACGCGCTCGCCGTCGAGGAGCACGACGACGAGTCGAAGCGTCTCAATCACCTCGTCACGCAGCGCGACGACATCATAGCCGCCAAGAGCTCGCTCCAGCAGAGCGTGCGCGAGCTGGACGGGGTCGCGCGGGAGCGCTTCCTCACCACCTTCGACGCGGCGCGCGCCAATTTCCAGAGGGTCTTCGAGACGCTCTTCGGCGGCGGCTCGTGCGACGTCTTCCTCGTGGACCCGAACGACCCGCTGGACTCGGAGATCGAGATCCACGCCAAGCCGCGCGGCAAGCGCACCGAGCGCATCCACCTGCTCTCCGCCGGAGAGCGATCGCTGGTCGCGCTCTCGCTCCTCTTCGGCATCTACCTCTCCAAGCCGAGCCCGTTCTGCGTGCTAGACGAGGTGGACGCGCCGCTCGACGACGCCAACATCGCGCGCTTCACGCGGCTCCTCGACGAGTTCAAGGCGAACACGCAGTTCATCGTGATCACGCACAACCCGCGCACCATGGCCGCAGCGGACGCCGTGTACGGCGTGACGATGCAGGAGCCCGGGGTATCGAACGTGGTCTCGGTGCGGCTCGGCGATACCGAGACGCAGGCGGCCTAGGGTGCGCCTGGCCGTCCTCGTCGCCGCCCTCGCGGCCATCGCGGGGGCGGGCGCCAGGGCGCAGCAGCTTCCCCGCACCGTCTCGCCGCGCCTCGCGCGCGCCGCCCTTCGCCCCGACACGACCGTCCTCGCCTGGGTGATCGCGCGCCCCGGCGCCGACCTCAGCCGCCTCGCCGCGGCCGTCTCGGCCGCCGGCGGGAACGTGCGGCGCGTGAGCCGGTTCGTGAACGCCGTCTCGGCGACCATCCCCGGCGGAGCGATCCGCCCGATCGCGGCACGGCCGGAAGTCCGGCGCGTTCAGCCGCTGGGCGTGTTCGTGCGGCCGGAAGAAAGCGGGCACCGGCGCACGGACGCGCCGCCGCACGGCGCGGCGCCCGAGTGCTCGGTGCGCCCGTGCGCCGGTGCGCCCGTGCCCGCCACGTCCGACACCCTCTACGGCCCCGGCGCCTGGGCCGTCCAGCAGCTCAACGTACCCATCCTTCACCAACTCGGCCTGCGCGGCGCGGGCGTCCGCATCGCCATGCTGGACGGCGGCTTCAATACGTTGCACCCGTTCATGGCCGGCGCGCAGATCGTCGCGCAGCGCGACTTCGTCTACGGCGACAGCGTCGTCCGCGACCAGCCGGGCGAGGCGCAGAACGAGATGGTCCACGGCACGGCGACCTGGTCCCTCATCGCCGCCAACGCACCGGGACAGCTGTTCGGCGTCGCGCCATCGGCGCAGTTCATCCTCGCCAAGACCGAGTTCGGCCCCACCGAGACCCGCGTCGAGGAGGACAACTGGGTCGCCGCCGTGGAGTGGGCCGAGTCACTCGGCGTGGACATCATCTCCTCGAGCCTCGGCTATCTCTCCTTCGACGGCGGCTTCACCTACACCCCCGCGGAGCTGAACGGCGACATCGCCGTCACGACCGTCGCCGCCGACAGCGCCGCCGCGCGCGGCACCCTCGTCGTCATCTCCGCCGGCAACTCCGGCCCGTCGCTCCGTACCCTTGGCACGCCCGCCGACGCCGACTCGGCCCTCGCCATCGGCGCGACCGACTCCCTTGGCGCCGTCGTATCGTTCAGCTCGCGGGGGCCCACGGCCGACGGCCGCATCAAGCCGGAGTTGATCGCCCCGGGGTTCCAGGTGACCGTCGCCGCGCGCGACGGCGGGCTGACCTCCTTCTCTGGCACGTCGTTCGCCGCGCCGCTCGTCGCGGGTCTGGCGGCGCTGGTCCAGGGAGGCCGACTCGGCCGTCCGGCGATCGAGATCCGCCGCGGTCTCCTCGACGCCGCCAGTTCACGCTTCGCGCCCGACAACATCCGCGGCTACGGCATCCCCGACGCGCTCCGAGCCTTCGCCTTCCCCACCGGGCTGGAGCCGCTCGGCCCAACGGATTCCGTGCTCACGACGGTCACGCCCACGTTCGCCTGGGACGCCGGCACGCCGCCTCCCGGCGCCGGAACCAACGTCTTCCGCGTCACCGTGGGGACGGACCCCGCGCTCGCCGCCAGGATCATCGACACCACGATCAGCTCGTCGTCATTCACCCTGCCGGTCGCGCCCCGGCCGTCCACCCGGCTGTTCTGGAGCGTGACCGCGATCTCGGCGCTCGGTGCCCGCGAATCCACTGCCGTGCGCGGGCCGTTCGTCGTGCCGGCCTGGGTCACGCTGCGCACCTACGGTTCGCCGCGCGGCCACACTATCCGCGACTCCCTTCCCACCTTCGCGTGGTCGTCGCCGGGCGTTGCCGCGCCGCCGGGACCGTTCACCTACGACGTCTTCGTCTATCCGGCCTCGCGCGATCCGTCGCAGGCCGTGGCTGCCACTCGCGGGATCACCGACACGACGTTCCAGCCGCTCACGCCGCTCGAGCGGAACCTGCCTTTCCGCTGGCGCGTCGTGGCGCACCTCGGCACGGACAGCATCGCCGTCACGAGCCCCGGCACGATCGTCGTCATAGACGAGACGGTGCCGAGCGCGACCCTGCTGTTCCAGAGCTTCCCGAACCCGTTCCCGAACCAGGCCGTCGGCCTGACCTCCGCCTGCATCTGGTTCGACGTGAACCAGCAGGGTACCGTGCAGCTCGAGATCTTCGACCTCCGTGGCCGTCGGGTCCGGCGCCTCGCGCCAGCGGCCGGCGTGCCCCCGGTGCTGCCGGCCGGACGGTACGGACGTCCTGCGGGCGACGCGACCGGCACCTGCGACGATCGCTTCGCGTGGGACGGACGGGACGAAGCGGGAGCGTTCGTGCGGCCGGGAGTGTACCTTTACCGGTTGACCACGCCGGTATACCGGGACACGCGGCGCCTGGTCTTCCTGGGTCCGCCGTGAGCCTTCGGTTGGTGACTGTGGGCACGGGGACCGCAGCCCCGCACCCGGCGCGTTCGAGCCCCGCGCATTGGGTGGAGCGCGGTGAAGTGCGCCTGCTGATGGACTGCGGCGCGGGGACGCTGCATCGCCTGGCGGAGTTCGGCCTCGCTTGGGAGCACGTCACGCACCTCGCGCTGACGCATTTCCACCCCGACCACTTCGGAGAGGCGCCGGCGCTGCTCTTCGCGCTCAAGTGGGCGACGAAGCGAGCGGATCCGCTCGTCGTGCTGGGTCCGGTGGGCACCGTGCAACTGTGGAAGCGGCTGGCGGACGCGTTGGGGGGTTGGGTGACGAACCCGGGCTATCCGCTGGCGGTTCTGGACCTGCACCCCGGCGAGTCGTTCCCGCTCGGGGCGGATGTCGCGCTCGACGTCCATCGGACGCCCCACACGGAGGAGAGCGTGGCGCT
This sequence comes from Gemmatimonadales bacterium, assembly GCA_030697825.1. NCBI lineage: Bacteria > Pseudomonadati > Gemmatimonadota > Gemmatimonadia > Gemmatimonadales > Gemmatimonadales bacterium. The sequence goes on from JAUYOW010000073.1 coordinate 21,614, forward strand.
TGGCATCGCCGCGCCGGACGGGCGGTTGGTGTATACCGGCGACACCGGGCCCAGCGACGAGTTGGGCGACTGGGCAAAGGGATGCGACCTCCTGCTGGCGGAGTGCTCCCTGCCGGACGCGCTGGCGATAGACATGCACCTTACGCCGCGGCAGGCGGGGGCGTTGGCGCAGCGGGCGGGGGCGAAGCGGCTGGTGTTGACGCACTTCTACCCGCCGGTGGAGCAGGTGGATATCGTGGCCGAGGCGGAGTCGGTGTATGAGGGGCCGGTTACGGTGGCAAATGACGGGGACAGGTATGAAGTTGGACAGTACGGAGACGGGCATGAAGGTGGACGGTAGAGTTGCAGCGTTGCAGGGTTGCAGCGGACGGCAGTTGAAAGGCGTCAGACTGCCCCCTGCAAACTGCGAGCCGCTGCAACTCTGCAACTCTGCAACTCCGGGAAGTCCTGTGACTCTGCAACTCTGGGAACCTGGATGCTGATAGTCATGCAGCATAACGCCACGACCGACCAGATCAAGCAGGTCGTAGAGACCATCGAAGAGATGGGTTACCAGGCGCGGCCGATGCCGGGCAAGCAGCGGACCGCCGTGGGGCTGGTGGGCAACGATGGGAAGGTGGACGCATCCCGGCTCAGCGCGCTCGGGGGCGTGCTCGAGGTCATCCACGTCACCCAGCCATACAAGCAAGTCTCGCGCGAATGGAAGTCCGAGAGCACGGTGATCAGGCTCCCCGGCGGCCTCACGATCGGCGGGGACGACGTGGTGGTGATGGCCGGCCCCTGCTCGGTGGAGGGCGAATCGCAGATCGTCGAGGCGGCCCGCGCGGTGCGCGACTCCGGCGCCGTGATACTGAGGGGCGGCGCCTTCAAGCCGCGGACCTCGCCGTACTCGTTCCAGGGCCTCGGAATGAAGGGGCTCGAGATGCTGGCGAAGGCGCGCGAGGAGACGGGGCTGCTGATAGTGACCGAGGCGCTCGACGCGCCGGGCGTGGACCTCGTCGAGCGCTGGGCCGACATCATCCAGATCGGTGCGCGCAACATGCAGAACTACCCGTTGCTGAAGCGCGCCGGGCAGGCGCGGAAACCGGTCCTCCTCAAGCGCGGCATCGCGGCGACGATCACCGAGCTGCTCCTCTCGGCCGAATACATCCTGGCCGAGGGGAACGCTCAGGTGATCCTGTGCGAGCGCGGGGTGCGCGGCTTCGATCCCGCGACCCGGTATCTGCTCGACCTCACCGCGGTGCCATTGGTGCATAAGCTGTCGCACCTCCCGATAATCGCCGACCCGAGCCACGGCACCGGGCTGCGCGACAAGGTCACGCCGATGGCGCGCGCGGCCGTCGCCGCCGGAGCCGACGGGCTGATCGTCGAAGTGCACCCGAATCCGGAACGCGCGCTCTCCGACGGGGCGCAGAGCCTCGCGCCGGAGCAGTTCACGGAGCTGATGAAGCAGTGCCGGATCATCGCCGAGGCCATCGGGCGGCGGGTGGCCGAGCCGGCGGGGGTGTCGTGAGCGGCCGGACGGCGGGACGGCGGAACGGCAGAACGAGGGAACGAGGGAACGAGGGAGTGATGATCCCTCTGGCGATCATCGCGATGGCGGTGCTCCTTCTTTCCACCGTTCCGTCGTTCGGCCGTTCCGCCCAGGCCCAAGCCCCCGGCCCCATCCTCGACCGTGCGGTGGCGGCCTACGGCAATGTGACTACGCTTCGGGCGCACTTCACCCAGAGCATCCGTGACCCGATGCTCGGATCGGACGAGACCTCGCGCGGCGAGTTCATCCAGCAACGGCCGAACAAGTTCGCGATGCGGTGGAGCCAGCCCCGTGGAGACCTGATCCTCGCCGATGGGCAGTACATCTGGGTCTTCCTCCCATCCTCCACGCCCAACCAGGTGGTGCGCAGCGCGCTCTCCAGCCGGACGGGTGAGACGGGGGACCTGGTGGCGGAGTTCCTCGACCGCCCGCGCGACCGGTTCACCGTGGCGTACCAGCGGGCCGAAGCCGTGGGGGCACGCGCCGCCGACGTCCTCGCGCTCACCCCGCGGGACCGCAACGCCGGCTACCGGCGGGTCCTGATCTGGGTGGACCGCCAGGACGACCTGGTCCGGCAGGTCGAGATCACCGAGGCCTCCGGCGCGGTCCGCCGCATGACCTTCGACCGGCTGAAGGTCAACCAGCCGATCCCATCCTCGACCTTCGCGTTCCGGCCGCCTGCGGGCGCGCGCGTGGTGGACGCTACGCACTGACCCTGCGGCATTCCTTCCCACGCACCTGTTGAACGGCTACGACATCCGGACCGTGCAGGAGCTCTTGGGGCACCGGGACGTGGCGACCACCATGATCTACACCCAAGTGCGGAACCGCGGCGGCGTGGGGGTCAAGAGTACGGCGGACCGGCGGTGAAGCCGACGGCGGCGTGACCCCATGCCGGGAGC